>JAAZKQ010000667.1 GCA_012799755.1 Lentisphaerota bacterium
CCATTGAGTGAAATTGACGATTGCGGCTTTGCTCATGGCGTACGCAGGCACTCTGCTGAGCGGCCGGTAGCTGTTCATGGAGGCAAAGTTGATGATGGCGCCGCCGCCGGCAGCAGCCATTTGCGCACCAAAGACTTGCGATGGAATCAGCGTCCCCATCGTATTGGTTAAAAGGACGGATGAAAGCACGTCGGCGTCGAGTCCGAAAAAGCTTGTCTTATGCGCGGGGTTGGCAGGATCGCTTTCGCCAGTCTCATAGGCGCTCTGGGTTGTCATGGCGCCGAGTTGGTTTCCGCCGGCGCCGTTGATAAGGAATCGGCATGGCCCCCAGTCGCTACGCAAGGTCGCGGCCAGCGTAGTCATGGCCGAGGCGTCGGTGACATCGCCCGGCGCGATTTTGCAGACAGCACCGGCGGCAGTGATGGCTTGGGCGACAGCGGCGAGTTTTCCCTCGCTGCGGCCGACAAGCACTACGCGCGCGCCCTTTGCGGCCAGATGTTTGGCGATTTCCGAACAAAGCGTTCCACCTGCGCCGGTGACGACCGCCACGGCGCCATTCAAGGTCGAAGTCATGGTATTCTCCATAGGACGTGTTAGGCCAACGGCAAAATTGCTTTTTCAGCGATGACGACGGGGGAGTCCCAAAGGGGCACATTATGGAAGATGGCTAGGTCGTCCATTTGGCGGAAAGCGCCGTCGGGCAACGCGTAAACTGCGCCGGAGATCAGTTCGCAATAAACGGGCTCGCGGAATGGCAGCCCGCGTACAACGATGCTGCCGGGCTGAGGTTCGGTGCTTTCCGAAGGAACCGCGCTACAGTTCCAGGCGACGACGAGCCCGCCGGCGCCATCATAACGGCGACAGGCGTAGCAGTAGCTCTTTTCGCCAATTAAAGCCGCAGCGGCGCCGCAGAGAGTTTCGAGTTGATTGTCGAAAAGTGCGGCCATATGTTGGACAGCAAAATAGGCTGGCTTGGGGCCTAGCACACGGTGTGTTTCGTCAGCGCGCAACAATCCCTTGCGATTGATTTCGCGGCCGATGTGATTGAAGTCGCAAATGGTGAATACGGCTGATTCATAGCCGTGGCCGAGATCGCCGAGATAGCGTCGCAGGTTCCATTTACACTGTGAGAGTTCGGTCCAGGGGTATCCTGCCAGCGCAAAGCGGTGGGTTGTTTCCGAGGGGCAGCCACTTTCACCTTGACGGAGCTTGGCGCGGGCGCGGTGTTTTTTGAGGATATCTTCAAGGAGTTCGGTTCGCGCGTAGCTCAGATCGGGGTTTCTGTCGTAGCAATGGTAGATGAACCACTCGAACCAGTCGAGTGCGCCTTCGGCAGCCAAGACTTTCAGGCAGCGGTCAAAGAACTGCGGTGCGGCCGAGGCCAACGACAGGCCGGCGATGCGCGCGTCGGGAATAATCCGGCGGATGATGGCCGCAGTGCGGATATTGAAGCGCGCAATATCTTCGGGGGTGTGTTGTGGATTGATATCGGGTTCATTCCACATGGCCCAGTCGCGGACGCGTCCCTGGAAATGTCTGGCCATGGCTTCGACCCAGCGGTCCCATGCCGCCAGAGCTTCTTCAGACGTGGGGAAGCCACCAGCCAGATCGAAACCGCCGCCGCCGGGGTAGATGGGGTTGCCGTAGTCTGTTTCCAACAGGATGTTCAGGCCTCGTGATTTCGCGTCGTCAATGATGGTGTCCAGCCAGGCAAAATCATACACGCCGGGGACTTTTTCGCATTTGGCCCAGCCGCCCTGGAGGCGGATCGTCTTGATGCCAAGGGGCGCGATGTACTCTTTGTACTGCTGATAGTCAGCAA
>JAAZKQ010000668.1 GCA_012799755.1 Lentisphaerota bacterium
CAATGGCCCCGGCTTTTGCCCGAGCCTTGCTCAAAGCCGGCAATAGCATCGCTGCCAAAATGGCAATGATCGCTATCACCACCAAGAGCTCAATCAGCGTAAAACGCCGACGGCACCTTCCACGCTCAAACTCTCCCTGTTCTTCGCTCACCATTCATCTCCATTGTCTGTGCCGACTGCCCGCCCGAGCTTGTCGCGCCACCGGCGCCTCCGCAGCTTCCGGGACAAGGATGCAAGCGCGACAAATAGCAGATCCAGACCGAAGTTTAACACAAAGCCGCTTGGAAAACAACCCCATGTACCGTAATCGGGCAAGCATTGATAACTGTTGTTGCACAAGCAGCGACAGCGAGCGTCTATGACTGTCTCTTGTGAAACCCGCCGCTTGCCATTTTTCGGCAAGAGTCAGCAAAAATCAAAGTCGAATGGCAGGGCTGCGGATTTCCTGCAAATTATCCCCAGCATACCCCCTCCGGGTGGTTGCTGACCGATTACCAAGCCTTCGGAAAATCGCGTTGCTCTCTTGATTCACCAACACCGCCTACTAGCTTACACTCCATGGCGGAATTATTATTCCGCAATGCGAAATAAAGGCAAATACAAGCACGGAGACGGACATGATAACAGCACGGGATATCAAGCGTCTGGGCCGTGAATTCGAGGCCGATCTGGTTGGCATTGGCGACATGGATTGCTACGAGGGCGCTCCGGCGCAGATGGACCCGCGAAAGCGATGCCGTACACCGTTGTTGGACAAAGAGAAAGGATATTCATCATGGCTTTGGATTGTTTGATCAATGGCATGACCCAGGGTTTTCTCGCGCCCCGCGGTTACTTTCTGACTGAAGACGCCGAAAAGAAGACTGCGGAGATGGCGGCGCTGGGCATCAACTGGGTGGCCTTGGTCGTCAACCAGTTCCAGGAAACCTTCGCCAGCACCAGAATATTCGACGACAATCGGCGAACCGTTGGCGACCGCGAACTCATCGCCCAAATTGAACGTCTGCACCGGGCGGGCATCAAAGTCATGCTCAAACCCATGCTCGAACCCTTGGACAGTATCTGGCGCGGAGCCATTCGCCACGCCAGAGGCAATATCATCGCCGAAACCACGACGGACACCATCACCCCGTGGTTCGCATCCTACCGTGACTTTATGCGCCGCTATGCCGAAATAGCCCGGGAAACAGGCTGCGAAATGTTCTGCATCGGCTGCGAATTGGACGGTATGGAAAACCATTGCGCACAATGGCAAAAACAACTGGCCGCGGTCAGAGACGTATACAAGGGCCTGGTCACCTACAACTTGACCATGAACATCACTGAATTCAGCGCCAATCGTCGCTGGCTGGCGGACTTGGACCTGGTTGGCGTCAGCGGTTATTTCAAAGTCGGCCCCAATGACCAAAGCAGCAGCCTCGCCGACATGGTCAAAGGCTGGCAAAGCCACAAAGAGAAACTGGCCCGCTTCGCTGAATGGCTGGGCCGGCCGCTCTTCTTTGCCGAGACCGGCACCCGCCCGGTGATCGGCGCGGCGGGAGTCACGGGTGATTACAACGCCGCCAATGCCCGCTACAATGACCAGGAACAAGCCGATTATTACCGCTCAATGCAAATGGCGCTGAGCAACGAACCGTGGTTCTACGGCACCGTGTGGTGGAAATGGGACGAACACCAGGAACGTCCACACTATTTCCTACCCGATGGTCACTACGTCGGTTGCGAACCGGCGCCGGCGATGCGTCAGGCCATGAAGGAGTGGTGCGCACAAGCACCCGTAGCCAAGAAAACGCTGCAACGCTGACGATGAACGAGCCTGAAACAAAGAAACGCGCGCGGACCAGGAGCGCAGCCGGCGCCGCCGCCCTGCGCCCAGCCGCAGCTAGCGACAACATTCAGGTGCTCGAACGCGCGCTGCTGCTCCTGGAAGTGCTTGCGCGACAAGACGGCGAGCCCGTAGCCCTGGGCAAATTGGCCGAACTCACCGGCTTGAAAACACCGACGGCGGCCCGCATCATGGCGACCCTGCTGCGCATGGGCTATGTCGTCCAGGAAGGACGACGAAAAGGCTACGCGCTGGGTGAAATGGCCTATGCCCTCGGCAGCAATGGCACAAACGCGGGCCCGCTGCTATCCGCAGCCAAAGCAGCCATGGCGGACTTTGCCCGTGACACCGGCGAGTATGTCTGCCTGTCCGTCCTGCGCGGCGAACGGCGTGTCATTGTCCACCAGGTGCTGGGCACGCATGCCGTGCAAATCAATCTCAGCGACATCGCCTTGGCTGAATCACCCTGGCGCACCAATTCCGGCAAGATGTTGCTTGCGCACCTCCCAGATGAGGAATTGGAGCGCCGGCTGTCAGCCCACTTTGGCCCGACGGACGCCGCTCAAATCCCCAGCCAGCGGCGGCGACTCCAAGCCCTGCGCAATGAGAAACTCCACATCGAAGAGCATCACAACGAGACCAGTTCCGTTGTCGCGCCGGTCCGCCAACATGGCGTGGTGATCGCTGTCCTCGGCGCCTTTATGCCGACCTACCGTTTTGTCGCCGCACATCGCCAAGCAATTCTGGACGCCATGCGCCGCACAGCCACATGCGTGGAAACCCATCCCGGCATTTCCGGAACAGCACCCGGACGGGACTAGCACCACGCCGCTACACCTACTGATCTATACTCATAAGCATGCGGACTGGGCGGCAGGACGCTGGGAGGCGGGGCCAGATCATGTCGGCGGCTGAACGGGAACGGCGTTCTCGTAGAAATGAGGGAACTGTCCGGAGCCAACGCGATATATTCTGCCATTAGCTTTGTAGACGGCTGTTGGCCCTCCCCAGGAAGAAAACCATTTTCCTCTTTTTGAAAATTGAAAAGCCAGTACTCAGAAGCTTCATGAATTCTTGGAAGCGGAATTTCCTTGTCGCCAAGAGAGAACTGAATCTTCTGCTCCTTTACCGCAATTTCCAAAGCTTCTTTAAGGGTAATCATTTATCGCGCTTCTTTCGATTGCATTTTTTTAGCTCGCCGTTTCACGCATGGCTTTGCCGGATCATGCCGGCGGGAGAGAAAACACAAACTTCCCGTTGCGCAGGTGTTTCTTATATTTGGCGAGCGCTTCTCTGCGTGCTTCGGCGTAATATTCGCGGAGTTCCTTTTCCGGGTTGTCAGTAACAAGAACCGGGCCGTCCTCCTCGCGACTCATAAACACGCTAATAACCAAGTCTTCCTCAGAGGCGTTATTTTCTATTTCCTGACATATCAGACTGCCCTGACAAATAGGATATTCAGCCAGTAATCTCTGGATGTCGTCGCTGTAGCCATGTTTTTTAGCGAGCTCTGAAAGCTCTCTGTTTTGTTTGGATAAAAACATCTGAAATCACCTTTAGGACAGAACTAGCTGGCTACAGATACTCGCTCGCGGGAATGGGGGGAGCTCCTATTATATCCGCAAGCTCCTCCCAAGCCTTCCCTGACTCGGGAGATGGCTTAAACCCATCAATGAGCTTTCCCGTATTCTTATTTACGTAATAGCTTGGGGTGCGCTCTGGCGACCGGTCTTTTTCGGTAAGAAAAACAAAGTAGTTCTTGGTCTGGTTCAGGAAGTCTATCTTGTAGTTTTCCTTCACATTCTTTCTGTAGATGTCAACGGCTTCCCTTGGGGTCATTTTCCACCGCCTTTGCACATTCCCTTACATGTCCGTAGACTTCAAAGTCCGCAAGGGCCACGCCCGCCTGTGTCACATGAGTATCATAGGCTCGTTGTCAAACTCCCCGGCGGCGGCTCTTTTGTCATTTTCCTCTACTTCGGCCAATACTCATCCGCTGTCTTGCCGAAATATTTCGGGCAAAGCTCATCAAGCTCTTTACGAGTAAATCCAACTATGACCACAACAGTGTCATAGCCGGGGTCGCCAGGCTTTGTCGGCATGGAGATAACTTTTGGCTGCACATCATCTTCCGGCGGCTCACAGGCTTCCTGCGGATTGTCAGTAAAACCCAATTTCCGCTTCAGCTTGCCGAATAAGGTTTTAGGCGTGAGCCTCATGATCTCTTCCTCCGGCAACAGCCTCCCCGCGTACCTGCGTTACATCATATAGAGGGGACGATCTTCAGGCTTTATCGCAAGCCATTCTTTTTCGACCCTTTCGTAATTTGCGAGAAGCTCTTCAATAGTCGTGCCTTCGCGCTCACAGAAGTCCTGCAATTCCCTTCTGGTAAAGCCGAAGATAATAACTTCGTCGTCTTCCGACTTCGCCGGCGGCGGCTCAACGGTGAGGCCCAATCGCCGCTTCAGCTTGCTGAATAAGGTTTTAGGCGTGAGCTTCATGATCTCTTCCTCCAGCATAAAGTCCGCGAGGGACGCTTCTTTGCGGCGGCCAATGTTTTCCCAAGTCGTGTTCTTAGCATAGCCGAAATTTCTCTGCAATGCAAATCTTTCCCCTCCTCATCCTTTGTGTAGTCGTAAGCGGTCGCGCATTGATAACTGTTGTTCCCGCAAGCTGCTATGGACAATATGGACAGCATGGACGCTATGGACGATGGCACATGTTGTCTACGGCTGTCTGCCTTGTTCACTTTTACCAAGATAGCGCCTGTTTCCGCAAAAGGGACAGGAAACAGACGCTTGTCCACCCTGTCCACCCAGTCCACTTTATCAACGAGTGACCGATTACCGGCGCTACGTAACCGGTCACCGATTGATACCGGTCATACCGGTGGTCATTTTCTGCTGTTGTGCCTTTACAAGGCACTGCCTCATGGGG
>JAAZKQ010000669.1 GCA_012799755.1 Lentisphaerota bacterium
GTCCACAATGTCCACTTTATCAATCGCTGACCGCTTACGGACAAATCATATCCGCCTGATCCCCCCCCCGGGAAGCCGCCCGGCAAAGCAGGCGCTATATTCCCAAGTCACCCATTGCGTCCGTCCATATTCATCCACCCTTATTCACCAGGTAGTAGTTCATGGTCACATCGCACATCACCAATCACGGGGGCGTTCCGACCCTCTTTGTCAACGACCAGCCCCAGCCCGGTTTGGCCTACATCACTTACTTGCAGGAGCGCAACTGCTATCGGGATTTTGCCCAGGCCGGCTACCGGCTCTTCTCCTTCACCTGCTACTTCGGCGACCAAGGCATCAACGCCGTCAGCGGCATCAGCCCCTTCGCGCCTGGCATCTTCAGCGTCAAAGGCCGGCCTGACTTCACGCCCTTCGACGAGGGCGTCAAGGCCATTCTCGCTGCCCGCCCTGACGCTTTCATCTTTCCACGCGTCAACATGGCCCTGCCCCGCTGGTGGGAAGACGAACATCCCGACGACTGCAACGACAGCGGCTACAAGGACGGTCCCCGACGCTCCTGCTTCTCCTCAAGCGCCTGGCGCGAACAAAGCGCCGACTTCCTCCGTCAGCTCATCCGCCATGTCGAAAGCAGCCCTTGGCGCGACCACATTATCGGCTATCAGATCGCCGGCGGCAATACCGAAGAGTGGTTCTCCTTCGACCAAAAGGGCAGCGTCGGTCCCGCCGCCCGTGCTCTCTTTGCCCAACGCCACGGCGAGAATGCGGCCGAACACACGTTCCGGCAATTCCTCAACGATGTCGTCGCTGAAGCGATCTGCCATTTCGCCGCCGTCGCCAAGGAATGCACCGCGCGCCGCCTGATCGTGGGCAGTTTCTACGGCTACACCCTCGAAGTGCCCTTCTGGACCTCCTGCCATCACGCCCTCAAAAAAGTCCTTGCCTCGCCCGACATTGATTTTCTCTGCTCGCCGGCCTCCTATATGAATCAGCGTGAACCGGGTTTTGACTGGGCCAACATGACCGTCCTCGACTCCCTCAAACAGCACGGCAAACTCTATTTCACCGAATACGATAGCCGCACCCACCTGACCAAGCCCCTGTCTGAATGTCGTGAAAACGCTTGCCGACCGGGCACTTACGACAGCGGCGTCTGGCTTGGCCCGGCTTCTCCCGCAGTCGCTCGCGGCGTCATTCGCGCCAACTTCGCCCGCCAACTCACCCACGGCCATGCATCCTGGTGGTTTGATATGTGGGGCGGCTGGTTTGCCGATCCCGACATCATGCGCGATATGGCCAGCTTCGTCCGTATCGCTCAGCAGGACTTGGCCAATCCCCAACGCCAGAGCAAGGCCCAACTCGCCGTCATCGCCGATGAAAATGCCTACGCGCTCAGCAATGACAACGCCCTGGCGCGGCGCTGCTGTTATGACAACCGCCGGCCGCTCGGTCTCTGCGGCGCCCCATACGACATTTATGACGTCGCCGACTTCCCGACCATTGCCGACAGCTACCAAGCCTTTGTCTTCCTCTGTCCCCACCTGACCCCGGCCATGGCCGACGCCATCGCCCACTGCCGCCAGCAGCAACGGCCGTCACTGGTGGCCGACGCCGAGCAACCCGATCTGAGCACCGCCCGGCTGCGGCAATTCTGCCGGCAAGCCGGCCTGCATTGCTACTGCGAGAGCGACGACGTCGTTTACGTCAACGAGCACTACATCGCCATCCACGCCAACAGCGCCGGCAGCAAACGCCTCCTGCTTGACCGTCCCAGGCGCATCACGCCACTGCTCGACCCTGGCGATAGTTGCAACGCCAGCCACCTTAATCTCGTTCTGCAAGCTTGTGAAACCCGTCTCTTCCAGCTCGACTGACGGGCGCTACACAGCTGCAAGCGCCCTCAGACGCACCCTATGTGCCCATCATCCACAGTTTTTTCCCGCCTGCTGATTGAGATTAAGTCCGTTGTGATTAAAGTAGTTGGATTGTTTTTCGTTAGTCGTGGGTATGCGCGTCGTCTGCGCAACCCGGTGAAGTCAGAGTTGCCTTAGTCCAGTTTGGAGGAATCATGAAGCGGAAACTTGCGGTACAGTTGTATTCCCTGCGCGCCGAAGCCGAAAAAAATGGCATGGCCAGTGTCTTGAAAACCGTGGCGGACATCGGCTACATCGCTGTTGAGCCGGCCGGGTTCTACGATCTGTCCCCGAAAGACTTCCTGAAGGTGGCGACCGACCTCGGTCTCGAAATGTACTCGTCACACCGCCCATGGTGCCGTATTGACAATATTGACGAGACCATCAAGACCGCCCATGAGCTCGGCCTCAACCGCGTCGTCTGCGGCTACGGGCCCAAGGACTATGAAAACCTTGACGCCATCAAACGCACCGCCGACCAAACCAACACCATGCTCGAAAAACTCGCCGCCGAAGGCCTCAGCCTCTTCCAGCACAACCACTACTGGGAATTTGAAAAAATTGACGGCAAACTCAAATACGACATCTACGCTGAACTCTGCCCCAAAATCAAATTCCAGCTCGACGCCTACTGGTCCTCGAACTTCGGCGCCAACGACGCCGCCAAAATGGTCGAGAAATTCTACCACCGCATCGTCCTACTCCACATGAAGGACGGCATCCTCGAAGACCCCAACACCGACCTCAAGATGGTCAACGGCACCTATGAGAAGAAGATCAACCTCCGCCCCCTTGGCGAAGGCAAGCTCAATATCGGCGAAATTCTTGCCGCCACACCTGCCGAAGTTGATCACATCATCGTCGAACTGGACAATTCGCCCCTCGACATGACCGAGTCCCTCCGCCGCAGCTACCAATACATGGTCAAAGCCGGCTTCGGTTACGGCCGCAAGTAAGCAAAGGCCTGAAAAGCATCGTTGAATTTTGCAAGGGGGAGGAAAGAGGCGATAAGCTCTTTCCTCCCCCTTGTGCTTCCTCGCCTACCCTTTTTCGGCTCAACGCCTTGCAGCGAAAGCCCGGGTGGCGCTTTTCTCTGCTGTCCATGTGACCAGCGGCAAAGAGTGACCGCTTCCTCCGCCCTAAGCGGTCACCCATTGATAACAGCCATTTTTTGCTGCCTTTGGTTTTCAGCGCCGAAGGCGCGGCCTAAGATAGCCCAGGGCAAGCGCCCACAGGGCGCACCGCCCTGGGGAAGGCCCACACCCAAAAAAGCCCTGTAAGGGCGACCTAAAAAAAACATCGTTTGGGATGCAAAGCGTAAAAAGGGAAGGCCTTGCATAGGTTCCATTGCCCCTTTGGCCGCAGTCAGCTCCGCCGA
>JAAZKQ010000670.1 GCA_012799755.1 Lentisphaerota bacterium
TAACAACTTGAGGGAACAACAGTTATCAACGAGTGATTGATTGGCTAAAGACGCGCAGGCGCTTGCCTGGAAGCTTAGCCAGGTTTTGTGAGGGGGGGGGAGAGGAAAGGGGGCGGTGACGCTTCACATGGGGTCGTGTTGTTTGACGAGGACCTGTTTGAGCACCTCGTCACAGCGACCGCAGTGCTGACAGTTGGTGGCGCAGTCGCCGGCGATGTTATGCCAGTCGGCGGGGAAGCGCTGGTTGTCAATCGCGTAGGGCGAGAAGATGGAGGAGAAGGACGGTTCCAGCAGGTCGAGGAGATTGCCGCGGTATTTCCCTTCGCAGTAGGCGCCGATAACCATGCGTGGATGTGAATGCTGGCGGGTGGCCAGCTTGAATACCGGGATGTACTTTTCGTAGCGGTGGAGGTCTTCGGGGCGAATCCACGACGCCCGCAGGAATTCCACGCGCTTGGCTTCGTCGCCGTAGAGTTTCCAGCAGAGGTGGGGCATGAAGCCGCGGGCGTTCTTGATTTCATCTATTTCGGCGTCGTGGGCGACGAGGTTGTCGTGGAAGCTCTGGTATGGGCAGTTGCGCAGACAGCCGCTGTTGGCAAGCAGGCAGAGGGTTTTGCCGTGGGTTTGGCACCAGTGGTGGAAGCGCTCGACATTGGCGAGGTTGCGCTGCAAATCGCGGCGGATGTGGAATGAGTCGAAGATATCCGCCAGGTACTCCATGGCCAGGGTGGAGTCAACGCGCATATTGACGGATGCGCGCAACTCAATGCTTGGAAAGTGTTTTTTCAGGGTTGTAGCAATGAATGGGCTGGTGGTGGTGACGACTTCCGGCAGGAGATCAAGGCTGTCGAGATAGTCGGCGATGGAGCACACTTCGTTTTCCAGCTTGCAGCTGACGGCGTAGGCGCCATAGCAGTTGGCGTTGAACAGCAGGTCGAGTTTGATACCCATGGCGCGGAACTGGCGCAGCTGATCTTCGAGCTCCTCCTGCGCCGCCCAGTCCATGGCGCCGCGGATATTGCCGAGGGCGGCACGACCGGTGGCCATGCCCGTCCAAGGAAAATAGACTTCAGCGATATGTTCTTGGTAGTCCCGGACGATATTGCTGAAGGGCTCGCCGTTTTCAGGTTGCTGATAGCCGATGGCAAATTTCATGATCTCTTTGCTGCTTGGTTGATTGCTGAGGCATCAGGACGCCGCGACGGCGTCGCGAATGGCCCAGCGGAACCGTTCAATCTGTTCTTGCAAGCGTGGGAAGAAGTCATCCGGCGGCGCTTCCATGCTGAAGCCGATGGCGAAATTTTCCGGCACGGCGAAAGCGATGGCTATATGGCTGATATACTGATTGATGGCATAGCCGTTTTTGCGTACGCGTTCTTTTTCAGCCAGGAAACTCTCGTAATTTTCCCAACGTGTGACGCCATGTTCCTGGAAGGGGAAATGCCTCTCGAACTCGCCGGCATTGCTGCCGGTGGCTTGCAGGCAGACGGCGGTGGCGGCGACATAGGGCGTGTAGTGACATTCGAGGGGATGCTGGACTTCGCCGGGGCGGTCAGGTGACATGCGCAGGCGGCAATGGATGGCATTGGGGGCGAGCTCGGAAAAGGTCAGTGTCGCGTTGGGGAAAACTTTGCGCAGTTCCCGCAGTTGCTTGGTCGCCTCATTAAGTGCGAGGTTGCTGCGACTGAGCCGGGCTAGCTCCTGGATGGCTACGCCCGGCAAAAAACGATTCGCACTGTCTTTGACCAAAAAGCCGCGTGCGCATAAAGTCCGGACGAGATTATGCGCGGTGCTTTTCTTGAGGTCCATGGCCTCAGCCAGCTCACCCAGGCGGAGTCCGTTGGGTGCCTGGGTGGCAAGCCGGAGGATATCAAGAGCCCTGAGGACGGATTGGACCATGTCGGAATTGGCCATGATTGTGCGCAGTCCTCAATCGACGTCGCTGCTGTGGCCTTTTTGACCACGGAAAAGGGTGCCGGGGGCGTATTCCGGCTCGGTGTTCCAATCAACCGTCCATGCCGGCCGGCGGCGGGA
>JAAZKQ010000671.1 GCA_012799755.1 Lentisphaerota bacterium
CATGACCCCGCAAACGAAAAAACCAAGCACACGCAGGCGCCAACCGTGCTGTGGGCTTGCAGCCCGCAGCGGCACATGACCCCGCAAACGGCGTGCAAGCATGCTCGCAATATCGCTGTTACCAATGGGTGGCCGCGTACGCGCGATCTTATAGCCGGTCACCCATTGATACTCGTGCCCGAGCGGAGTAGAAGCCGCTTTCCTGACATGCCACGCCAGCCACCCCTATACAAAAATTTCCGTGTATTCCGTGTATTTCGTGGTTAAAAAACCGTTTGGAACTGATTTACTCATTGATCTTGGCGGGTTGTTTGGCGCGCAGGTAGTCTTGCTTGGCGAACTCGAAGTCGGGCTGCTCGCCGTAGACGAAATAAGTGTAGTGAAGCTGGTCAATTTTCTTGTCGCTGGTGAAGCCGATTTGGCCTTTGTTGGTTGTGCCTTTGGTGTCCCAGAAGGCGAGATTGTCAAATGCCGTGACGCTTGCCACGCAGGAGTGCGCCCAGCCGTCGCCGCGGAGGGCGAACCACTGCGGGTTTTTGTTGCTGCCGTAGATGCCTTGGGCTCCTTCGCCGAGGCCCATGCGGGTGCTGTTGCCCTTGTCGTCAAGGAAATCGGCTTCGGCGCAGTAGAAGCCGCGGGAGTAGAGGCCGCCGCCGGGCTTGTCCAGAGAGGCGATGACTGTGAAACGCCCCGGCCAGAGTTTGTAGGTCTTGCTGTAGTTGACGCCATTGCGCAGCGTTTTGGCCACTAGGAGCTCGGTCAGCGCCGGGCCGTTCTTGAGCAGTTCGAAACGCTTCAGTTCGGCTTGTTCCTCACGAGACCAGCCGCTGCTTGCGGAGGAGACCACGAGGGAGGTCAGGAAGTCGGGGCCGGGTCCCTGGGGGGCAAGGGGCATCAGGTCCATGATGATGCCGTCGCGGAAGGCCAACGCGTAGTTGTCGCCTTGGTAGCTGCCCTCACCGAGCTCGGGATCGGTCAGTTGGAAGCCGGCGCCCTGGCTCATCAGAGGCTGGGAACTGCTCTGATTAGCGGCAATGACAAAGACGCTGCTGCCGCCCGCCGGCGCCGAGTAGCAGAAGTCAATGTCGCCGCTGGCGTTCGTGAGACCGTCGAAGCCCTTTGCTGGCGTGAACTGCGCGTAATCAACCAGGCTGTAACTGCCGTCGGCGAGTTTTTGGAAGACGTGGACATTTTGGACGAGGATGGGCGGGGCCTGCTTGTCTAACAGCGGGGTGAAATCAACCTTGAGGCCAATGGGTTCGAGGACTCGGGCCACATCGCCATTTTGCACGGTGATGGTTTTTTGCAGAGGGAAGTCCTGGAGAGGGAGGTTGATTTTGCAGGGCCAGCTGCCGCGGTTGTTGCTGGGCATGGGGTCTTGGTATTTCTCGGGTGTGGTCAAGTCGGCGATGAGGCGGTACCGACCGGCCAAGCGACTGAGGTCCAAGGAGAGTAACTGCGTTACGCTGCCGCCGGCGGGTACGTTGGCGATCTGGGCTTGGCCGATCATGCGTTCAGGCGCCACGGCGCCGGCATAGATGCGCAGGGTGGCCGCGCTGCTTTGCCGGCCGACATTGCTGACGCTGAAAGCGACGGTTGGCGCTTCCGTGGCCAGGTACTGTTCTTGGATCGTACTGGCACTGAGTACCAGATCAGGCTGTTTGGCGGCGTCGCCCCAGAGGAGGAGGAACGAGCCCTCCTCCGCAATGGTGACGCCGGCGTCGGTGATGGCGACATTCACGAGCGCCTCGGGCTTTCCGGCGGCATCAAGGCGATAGGCGATCAAGCCGGGCACTTCGGATTGACCGAAGAGTTTGGCGAGGAAGGAGCGCTTGCCGAAGTGGCTCTTGGGCAGCGTCAGGCCTTTGCCCATGATGGTCAGTTGCAGCCGCCCGCGAGCAAGTTTTTTGGCCTGCAAGATACTGAGTTCGCCGCTGCCGTCAGCGGCCATGGCGCTGCGGAAGAGGAAGTCACCGCAGCTGACCTGAGAGTAGTGCATGTCGTCTTGGGCGATCATGGACTGGCGCAGCCTGGGGCCGACGACGGCGAAGCC
>JAAZKQ010000672.1 GCA_012799755.1 Lentisphaerota bacterium
CATGACCCCGCAAACAAAAAACCCAAGCACACACAGGCGCCAACCGTGCTGTGGGCTTGCAGCCCGCAGCGGCACATGACCCCGCAAACGGCGTGCAAGCATGCTCGCAATATCGCTGTTACCAATCGGTGACCGCTTGCGCTCTTGGCACAAAAAAAGCAATCATAATACGTGCATTTTCTAACACAATACTTATATTGGGGCGTTTTTTGTTGCGGTAGACAGAAACAATTTTACCCATAAACGCTGGGAAGACACGCACATCCCAAGGGAACGCCATGAATAATGAGGCATTGAAAGTCACGCCATTTTCCGGCGCCGCCAAAAGCCCCTGTCGCCTGTTTGGCGAGAATGTCGGCCCTTACCCCAAGCATTATTTCACCTGGCTCTACCCGGATATTCAAACCAATGACTGGGCCCTGCAGATCAGTTTTGCCGGGCCGGACGAAAATGTCGCCGGGGTATGGCGAACCCGTGAGAATTCGGACACGTTTTCGCTGGAATACGTCCAGGAAGGCGTATTTTCTTTTACGCAAAATGGTCAGCATTACACCTGTCGAGCAGGTGACTTGTTTGTGGTCCAGCTTGGTGCGACCATGAACATGCGCTGTGACAGCGACTATGCGGTCAAGAAAACGATTGCCCTGGTTGGCAGCGCCTTGCCGCACCTGCTCACCACCATGGGAATGGCGACCGTTGACGTCATCCCGCAGATTGCCTCGTCGCACATTGACGATCTTTTCGCCAAGGCTTTCGAATTGGTGCAGAACAGGCCGGAAAATCACCTGCAGGAGGCCTCAGTACTCGCCTACCGGCTGCTCTTGGAATTGTCCCAGCATGGTCAGCAGCGACGGCTGCCCGAACAGCTTAAGAATATCACCCATTATCTCGAAACAAATTATGCCGAAAATATCACGGTGGAACAGCTCAGCAGCCAATTCAACATCGGCAGCGCGACCCTCTTCCGCCTCTTCCGCAAATATATGCAGAGCTCGCCGATTGAGCTGCTCATTCACTTCCGTATGCAGCGCGCCAAGAGCCTGCTGCTGGAGCAACGCTACAGCGTCAAGGACATCGCACACCAAGTCGGCTATCGCAATCCGTCCTTTTTCACAGCGGAATTCAAACGACTCTTCGGCCAAACTCCCAGTGCCTTCAGAAAGCAGAATACGCCCTACTAGGCGAAGCACGAGTCCATTACTGGAGCTGCTCGGCGCCGCTGCCATTCACTACTGCGGTTTACTGGCCGAACACGGCGCAAAGTCAAGGGCGCGGCAGCAGCTTCCCCGGTTCCACTAAGCCGCAACGGTCATGGTAGGCCATTTTCCCCTCAAGCCCCAGTCCACAGAAAGCTCTCAGCATGCCCGAATTACCCGAAGTCGAAACCGTGCGTCGGCATCTGGCCGCTGCGCTCATCGGCGCCAACATTACCAGTGCTGAAAGTTGCGGCAAGCTCCGCAGCTGCCCCGACAGCGACGAACTCAACGCCTTCTGCCGCCGGCGGCGCATCGTCGCCGTCCGCCGTCGGGGCAAGTATCTCCTGCTGCTTTTTACCAAAGGCGACGGCATGATCGTTCACTTGGGCATGACTGGCTATTTCGTCCTCGCCGACAGTTCTGACGACGCTGGTGGCGCCAGCCATGTGCGCGCCCGCTGGTTCCTTGACGACAGCCGCGTCCTAAGCTTTTGTGATCCACGACGCTTCGGCCAAATCATTCTCTGCCCGGGACAATACTTTCGCCACTGGCCGGCGGAACTGGCCAGGCTAGGCCCGGAGCCCCTGTCAAATCGCTTCACCGGCTCCTGGCTCTTCGCCGCCGGCCGCGGCCGTTCCTGTTCTATCAAATCGCTGATCATGGACCAGCAGCAAGTAGTCGGCGTCGGCAATATCTATGCCAGCGAGGCGCTGTTCCGCGCCGGCATCCCGCCGCAAATGCCGGCTCAGTACCTCAATGAAGAACAGTGCCGCCGACTTGTCCGGGCCATCCGCAGAGTATTGCGAGAGGCCATCGCCGCCGGCGGCACCACCATCAGCGACTTCAGAACCCTCGATGGCAGTGAGGGCGGCTTCGCCGTCAAACTGCAAGTCTATGACCGCGAAGGCGAAGCCTGCTATCGCTGTGGCACGGCCATCGCACGGACGCTTATCAGCGGCCGCTCAAGCTTCTTCTGCCCAAAATGCCAGCCTGCCGCAGCGGCAGTGCCGCCCACCGACATGAAGCGCCGCTCAGAGTAACTGCCGCAGGCGCTCGGCGACGGCCGCAGCTGTCAATCCATGGCGTTCGCGCAGTTGAGCCGGACTACCCCAGCCGAGGATTTCGTTGGGCCATCCCAACTTCTCCAGCCGCCCATGGGCATGACCTGCGAAAAATTCTCTGGCAATGCTGCCGAAGCCGCTGGTGACATTGTGGTCTTCCAAGGTAACCACACACATACCCTCGTCCAGCTGCCGGCGCATCAAGGCTTCATCGAAGGGCATGACAAAACGGGTATTGACCACCGTTATGTCCACACCATTCGCCGCCAAGATATCGGCCGCCGTCAATGCCGTCTGGACTTCCCGACCG
>JAAZKQ010000673.1 GCA_012799755.1 Lentisphaerota bacterium
CGGCCATGGCCTCGGCATCCCAGGGGCGGGCGCGGTCCTTCGTCATATCACTGTTGCCGCCGCTGTCGCTCACGCCCGGGCTCCCAGCGCCTTCAACCAGTGTCGCGCAATCAAGGCATGGCCGGCCTGCGTCGGATGCACGCCATCAGCCGCCCAGAGCGCTGGACAGGCCCGGCAGGCCGCCGCCGCCATAATGCCGTCCAAGGGCACATAAATCGCCTTGAATTCCAGCGCCAATAGTCGCAGAGCGTTGATTTTCGGATCAAGGTCAACCCGCCAGGCTTTGCGGTCCTCCGGATAGGGCAGCACAAAGGGCTCCAACAGGATGATACGCGCCTTGGTGTTTTCGCGAGTCAAACGCAGGAACTCGCGGCAGTTGGCCGCATAGTCCTCAACGCTGGTCGGGTCCTCGCGGTCATAACGCCGCCAGGTGTCGTTGATGCCAATGAGAATGGACACCCAGTCGGGCTTGAGGTCTATGCAATCCTGCTGCCAGCGGGCCACGAGGTCTTTCGAACGATTGCCACTGATGCCGCGGTTGAGAAAGCGCACGCCCTTCTCTGGATACGCCGCCGTGAAGCGCGCCGCAATCTGCGCGGCATAGCCGCCGCCCAGCATCATATCATTCTCGCGGGAGCGCCCGCAGTCCGTCACGCTGTCGCCCTGAAAAAGCACCGTCGCGCCATCCTGAATCAAGGTCATGATCGTTGTCCTTTCCGTAAACTATTCTCTAATGATTGCCGTTATGGTTTATATCGGCGCATCTTTACGCCGACAGCCGTGTATATCAAACCTGCGCTCCTATTCGCAGTGCATGATCCTTAGCGCCATGTCCTCCTGAACGGAAGCTTATTTGGCCTGGAGCGCCGAGTCGCCATCAGGGCCGAACCATTTGCACTCGCAGATCAGCGCCGTCGGGCCGGTCTGCCGCAGCGTCATATCCGCATCCGCAGCCACAATCAAATCGCCGCCGGGCATGGACACCGTCACCGGCGACTGGCAATAGCCCAGACGCATAACCACGGCCGCCACCGCCGTAGCGCTGCTGCCGGATGCCAGCGTGTAACCCGCCCCCCGCTCCCAGACCTCAACCCGCACGCGATGGGCATCCTCGACGCGGATGAACTGGACATTCGTGCGCCGGGGAAAACGCGGTGCACATTCCAGCAAAGGCCCGAATTCCTTTGCCACTGCTGGGCTCAGTTCGCCGTCCCACAGCACCACGCAGTGGGGATTGCCCACCGTTGCCGCGCAGTAACGCAAGGTTCGCCCGCCCAATGACAACTCTTCATTGAGCACCTCGCGCCGTGGTCCCGTCATCGGAATCTCGTCACTCCAAAAGCTCGCCTGGCCCATGTCCACTGTGATGGAGCGCTTGGGGTCGGCAATGGCCACTTCAACCACCCCGCCAAGCGTCGCCAAACGGAATGGCGATGAGCCGACCAAACCGTGATCATGCAGCCAACGGGAAAAAATCCGCAGCCCATTGCCGCTCTTCTCGGCCTCTGAGCCATCGGGATTGTAGATGCGCAGCGCGCAGCACAGCCCTGCGCAATCAGCGGCGCTCAGACCGGCCTCGGCGCAGAAAGCCGCAAATTCCTCACTGTCAGGCATAATCGGCCCCAGCAAGATACCGTCGCTGCCCACACCGTAATTACGGTGACAGATCAACCGAATGTCCTCGGCACGCAAAGGCTTGTCCAACTCAGCGGGAGACAGCACCAGGTAGTCATTGCCCAAGCCGTGATATTTACGCAGTGTCAGCATGCCGCTCTCCACTACAACGAAGCGTCGTTGTCAAAATGCACCACCTGGCCCGAAGAAGCGGATACCCAGATGGCGTCCATTACCTGCATCAGGCGCCGCGCTTCCGCCAAAGTGACTATGGGCTCGGCCTTGCCCAACAAGCAGTCGCGCAAGTTGTCGTAGTAGCTGCGCCAGCGCCCAGGCAGGGTCGGCACCACTTCCTCGTCCGTTCGCGTTTTCAACACGCCGTAATTACTGGCGGACTCCACCGCCGCGTCAATATTGCCGCTCGCCTGTGCCTTCTCCTGGGGGTCCAAACCAAACTTCTGGAAAGTCCCTTCGGTGCCGCGCACGTAGAAACGCGGCTTGTGAATAGTCGCCATGCTCGACATGTCAACCACCGCCGTCCGTCCGCCGACGAAGCCCAGCACGATCAGCGCTTCGCTCTCCACCTCCATCCCCGGCAGATCATAATGCAGACGGCAGTAGACGCTGGCCACGGGCTCCGGAAACAGCACCAGAATCTGATCGAGCAGATGCGGCCCGAGATCATAAATCCTCCCGCCACCCATCTCCCGCTTCCCGCGCCAACCGCCCCAGGCGCCAAAACCCTGCCAAGCCATTTCAATCCAGCGAATGTCACCCAGCCGCCCCGTCTGCTGCAAGTGCCGTAGCGTCAGAAAATCGCCGTCGAGCCGACGGTTCTGAAAAACCGTCAGTAGCCGGCCGCTCGCCTCACTGGCGCGGATCATGGCGTCGCAATCCTCCAGGGACAGGCACATCACTTTATCCGTCACGACATGCTTGCCGGCACGCAAGGCCTTGATAGACAAGTCCGCGTGACTCCAGTTGGGCGTAGCCAGCACCACTGCGTCCACCGCCGGGTCATTCAGCACCTCATCATAGCTCGCGTAGGTCCGGCACTGCCGCTCTGCCTCGGCGCGCGCCCGTTTCTCAGGATTGCGACTGGCAACGCCATAGAGCTCCAAGCCGGGCGTCGTACTAATCAGATAACTGTGACATTCGCGCCCCCAACGACCATAGCCGACCACAACCAGACGCGGTTCATGTCCATCTTCTATTATGCGCATGATTCCTGCTTCCTTATTTTACTCATTTCGCAGCGACGCTCCCTGGTTTTTAACATACATTCCGTTACAGTTAAGCAAATGCCCGCCGAAGCTTTTTCCGCAGCTCCCGATGAGCTGGCAACAACGGCGCAACCCGAGAAGCCAGCGACCGTAATCCGCACACACAAAGAAATTGCTCAGCCCATGCCCCTACTCCAACAACCGGCGCCCGGCGCCAAGCTCGTCCGTTTTGCCGGCGACTGCCTTAATGTACAGCTCACCCTGCGGCAGCCACGCCCCGGCC
>JAAZKQ010000674.1 GCA_012799755.1 Lentisphaerota bacterium
TGCGTTCGAGAAGCTTTTTTTCCACCAGGGCGTTCAGTTCTTCGTCCGTCATTCCCATTTTCCTTGATCTCCTTGATGTTGAGTTCAGTCAGTTCCTCGATGATTGACCATGCGCGCTCATACATGGCCACGGCACGCTCAAACGCTTTTTCCTCGGACGGCTTCACATACTGGATCTTGTTTTTCGAACCAGCTGAAGACCGCGACAGGTAGCAGAACGGATGCTGCTTGCCTTTCGCGCATTCGCATTGCGCGCGCCCGCACTTGCGCGTCGTATGGACAATCGACCCGCGCACCAGACCACACAGCTTCACCAGTTCCTTTGCCAAATCGCGTTGTTTTTCCATCGCCATCGTCGTAACTCCTTGTATATATGCGATTTAGCATACCATACAACGACAACAAAAAAAAAGCAAGTCGAGTACTTGCAAAAAAAATAGGGGGGGGGTAATGTTTACCCCATCGCGCAATGACCCACTTTCGGGAATTGCACCCATGCCCATGGGCTCTTTTAGTTGGCAGCATTTTGTAGTTGAATGGACCGCGCCGGAAAATGTCACGGGATTTTCCATTCAGGCCGGCCTGAATGGCAATGAGGGCCGTCTATGGTTGGACGACCTTATTCTGGAACCAGTGAAATAGAAAAGGAATGTGCTCATGACCTTGCGGAAAAAATGCTTTACCCTCATCGAGTTGCTGGTGGTGATCGCAATCATCGCGATTCTTGCGGCGATGCTGTTACCCGCACTCTCCAAGGCCCGCAGCAAAGCGCGGGCCATCACCTGCGTGAACAATCTCAAGCAGATCGGCACCGCCGGACTCATGTACATCAGTGATTACGACGACTACCTGCTGCCGCCGGTGGACAACACTAAGGTTCACGCCAGCCATCTTTACACAGCCAACTACCACTGGGACTACGTCTTTGCCACCCACTATATGGGCATCACCAAGTCCTCCACGGCCAAGCATCAGAACACCCCCTTCCGTTGTCCAGACGAGCCCAACCGCGCCGACGCTTGCAGCGCCCAGCAGCGCAGCTACGCCGTGCCATACTTCCTCACTCTGCCACACACATCTGGAACCAATAGCTACGACAAAATCAGCGACTATTCCCAGCCCAGCCGCTACCTGGTCGTCACCGAAGTCGACTCCGTCGCCGCCAATCTCCGCTTCTACCCGAGCCTGTCAGACCAAGAAAAAAACCGCTTCAAAGGCGCGTCCATTGGCAGTTCGGGCTCGACCTCCGAAGCCGTCTTCTGGTCCTCGCAGACCATGGGTTTCCTCAATCACGCCGACGAAATGCTCAATATCCTCTGCATGGACGGCCATGTTGACCGCCGTAAAGACTGGAAAGGCAAGCGCACGAACATTTACTTCGGCCAATACACCGACGCCAAGACTCGCGGCGGTTATATTGATATCGGCAACTGAGCCGCAACCAGCAACGTGATATCCCATGCCGCACCGGCGGCAACCGAGGACAACAGGCTCAGCACTGCGGCTGACGCGCTGTTGTCCTTACGTTTTTCTGCCGGACACCGCCGCGGCACGCTGTGAATGAGTACAAAGGACCTATGGCTAACACAATCATTTTATTCGTCTGCGGCACCAACCGCCGCCGCAGCCCCATGGCCGCCGCCTATTTTAAACGGCGACTCGCCGAACTCGGCGTCACCGGCGTCGACGTCGAATCCGCCGGCATCCACACTCGCCGACAAGAAATGGTCGACCGCGGCGCAGTCGACGCCCTGACCAACATCGGCCTGGAGCCACTGCAACTCGGCGTCCGCCAACTTACGCCCAAACAGGCCAACTGCGCCAGTCTCATCGTCTGCATGACCAGCGACCAACTCGCCGACGTCGAAAAGAAAATCCCGACCGTCGCCCGCAAACTCCGCACCTTGCTAAGCATCATCAACTCCGATCGCCAGATCTTCGACCCGAAGGAAAATGACGTCGGCGGCCACGCGCGCTGCCTCGATTTGATGCGCCCCGCCCTGGACGCCCTCGCCGAACGCCTCGGCTAACACCCACGGCGGCAACGCCACTGCTAGCGCCCTCTCCCCAACCGAGAAAGACAGGATCATGAGCACAAACATCAGCATCAGCACGGTCGGCGCCAATTTTGAACGCGAAGCGCTGCAGCGGCCCTTCGGTTTCAAAGGCGGCTACATGCGGGAGATCTGGCAGAGCGTCGCCGGCCTGGAAAGCGCCAGCGGTCGCCGCGCCATCGGCCTCAATTCCCAAAGCGTGCTGTGGTCGGACGCCGATGTCTTCAGCCACCACACCGAAGCCGCCGGCAACAGCCTGATGTTCGCCATGACCGAATTCGCCATCCAGCGCGCCAAAGGCATGCGTTTCAGCACGCCCTTCGAGCTGCTCGACGCCCTCCTCCAGCCCACCTGGGACTACGGCAAGGCCATCACCGGCAAGCCCGACCTGCGCCAGACCTTCGCCCTCAATGCCCTCGTCGGCGTCGATGCCGCCGCCTGGCTCCTCTACGCCCGCGAAAATGGCATCAGCAGTTTTGACGACATGATCCCGGCCCGCTACCGCCCCATCCTCGCACAGCACCATGACCGCGTCGCCTGCATTCCCCTCATGGCCTACGGCATTCCCATCGACGACGTCGTCCGCCACGTCGAAGAAGGCTATTTCTTCCTGAAAGTCAA
>JAAZKQ010000675.1 GCA_012799755.1 Lentisphaerota bacterium
ATAACAACCTTCGGTCTTTCGCCTGAGACCGATGGAAGTCATTGACGGCGCCGCCGGGGCGAGGACTCACGACTCATAAGGCATGATCCCAGCCCTCGGCAAATCCCGCTAACGCGGCGCTTCTGGAAATGCCTTGGGCTGATTTGATGTTAGCTTTCCTAGCGTGTATCTTTCGATTTACGCCCGTTGCCTTGCCGCGCCTTTTTGCGCGCCTTTTTGGAGGTATGGATGGACGCATCCGACAAACAGTCACAAAGATCCTCAGACAGCCTCCTTTCCCAGCATGATGTCACCCGTTCCGTCGAGGCGGTGAAGATCTGCTGGGAGATGGAAAAAGCCCGCCGTCGTCGCCTCATCTTGCGGATCATTCTGCCGATTCTGCTGCTCGCGCTGGTGGCGACTGCATATTCGCTCATGCGCTCCGACTTCGGTAAGCAGCTTTTCAGCAGTCGCAGCCACTCCGGCGCTTGCTGCAACAGCGACGCAGTCTCGGTGGAAGGCAGCTGCGGCTGCTGCCGGGGCCCGGGGCGTTCAGAGGGCTACGAGGGCGCGAAAATCAAGGTTTTGGCCGTTATCCCGGGCGGGACGCCGCGTTATGGCGATCTTATGCGCGTGCTCTTTGACGCCGTTGACAACAAGCCCAGCGAATTCCATGTGCGGCTCGTTGATCTCTTTGATCTCAATGAAGAGAGCGCCAAGGAATTGATCGGCGACTACTGCACGGCGATTATCATCAACGGCCAGAAGGAATTCACCGTGCCCGATAGCGACGGCGGTACGCGTATAGTGAGCTTTATGGAGAATGTCAATCAGAATCTATCGGCGCAGGACTTGGTCACCGTGCTCAATCAGCTGCATGCGGAACATTACGGGCCTTCGCCCAAGCCGGTGGTGACCTTGCCGGAACCGGAACCCGACCCCCACGCCGAAGCAGCTGCCGGCGAACGGCTGCCGAAGGTCATTCCGGCGGATCATGCGCACGACGATGGCGCCGAGAGAGCCGCCGATGCTGACCTGCCGGTGATTCGCCTGACCTTGCCGACGATGAAGGCCCGCGAATGAGTGTTGAGTTGACGGAGGCATTTTTTGGCGCGGAGTCGCCGTTGCGCTCGGCAGGCGGCGCAAAAGCGGGTTTCCTCTATGAGCCGCGGCCGCAGCAGGCCGCCATGGCCAAAGCAGTCGCCGAAGCCTTGGCAGACGAGGCGAATCTCTGCGTTGAGGCGCCCACGGGCGTCGGCAAGACCTTTGCCTATCTGGTTCCGGCCTACTACCACGCCTTGGCCACCGGCAAGCCGGTGATTGTCAGCACGCATACCATCAATCTCCAGGAACAGATTATCGGTCGCGACATACCGCTGCTGGAGAAGATACTCGACGTGGAAATTCGCGCCGAAGTCGCCAAGGGGCGCGGCAACTACCTGTGTCTGCGGCGGCTCAACCAGCTGGCCGATACAGACCAGGCGCTCTTGCCCGATGAATCAATTCTTGGTGAGCTCGGGCGGCTGCTGCGCTGGGCCGAAAAGACGCGCAGTGGCGACCGCGGCGATTTTCCCGGCAGTCTATCGTCCGCTCTGTGGAGCAATGTCTGCTGCGAGCGCGGGACCTGCACCAACAAGCAATGCAACTTTTATCGCAGCTGCTTTTTGATGAAAGTGCGGCGGAGCGTCCACCAGGCGCAGATCGTGGTCGCCAACCATGCGCTGTTCTTCAGCGCGTTGGCCATGGGCCAAGACGGCGGAGGCACGGACTGCGCGGCCGGGTCGGAACAGGGAATGGACAGCATCCTGCCGAGCTACTCGGCGGTTGTCCTGGACGAGGGACATACCTTGGAGGACTGCGCCGCATCCCACCTCGGCCTGCGTGCCGACAGCTTTGTTATCCTCCGCCAGCTGAGCCGCCTGTACTCCGACGAACGCAAGGCGGGCATGCTCATGGCTGAAAGCGCCGCTGCCGCCCGGGCGGCGGTGAGCGATTGCCGGCGGCGGGCGACGCTGTTTTTTCAGCGCCTGAACGAGTGGCTGGCCGACCAGTATCAGAATCCCCTGCGCTATACCGTGCCGGGACATATCAGCAACTATCTCGCCGAGCCCTTGCGACGCCTTGATTATGAGCTGCGACAGCTGATTCAGCGTGAGGACGACCCGGCCAGCAAACAGGAACTCACGGCGGTGGCCGACGAGCTTAAGGAACAGTGCGCCGCCCTGGACAGCTTTTTCACCATGGAGTTGCCTGAGTATGTGTACTGGTTTGAGCGAATGGGGCGAGATGGCCAGGACATCAGCTTCAACGTCGTGCCCGTTGATGTGGCGCCCATCATGCGAGACATGCTCTTTTCCAATCCACCAGTGATTATCACCAGTGCGACGCTCGCCGTGGACGGCAATATCAACTATTTCCAGCATCGCCTGGGTGCCGAGGAGGCGCGGACGCTGATCCTCGACACGCCTTTTGATTTCAGCCGTCAGGTTACGTTGCACATCTGTGACCACATGCCCGATCCGCGCGCGGCGACCGATGCCTTTCAGGACGAAGCCGCCAAGTACATTCAGCATTATTTGCGCCTGACCCGCGGCCGGGCTTTCGTGCTCTTCACCAGCTATAGCATGATGCACGAGATCGCCATGCGCCTGGAGGACTTCTGCGCCGAGGAGAAGCTCACCATGCTGGTCCAGGGCGAAGGCCTGACGCCACGCAAAATGCTGGAGAGCTTCAAGGAGACTGAGGGCGCCGTCATTCTCGGCACCGCCAGTTTCTGGACCGGCGTTGATGTGCCCGGCGACGCCCTCAGCAATGTGATCATCACCCGGCTGCCCTTCGCCGTGCCCGACCATCCGCTCTGCGCCGCCAGGTCCGAAAAAGCCGCGCGCGAGGGCCGCAATTCGTTTTTCGACTACTCGCTGCCTGACGCCGTACTCAAGTTCCGCCAAGGCTTCGGCCGCCTGATCCGCAGCAAGGACGACACGGGCATTGTGGTCGTCCTCGACAGCCGCATCGTCACCAAGCGCTATGGCCGTGTCTTTCTCAATTCCATACCGGCTTGTCCAGTGGAGATGTTTTAGACTTAATCGAAAAAGTCGGCAATGTGCGAAATCTTGTGATAGAAAAAGGAATCTGACATAGAGGCTGTAGTTGTCAAGCATCCAGTAGTGCCCCCACGGGGCACCACTCTTTGGTGCATGCCTATCCCCAGGCTGAAGCCAGGGGTTAAGCATGGTTAAGCGCCTACGGCGCAAATATATGCGCGAAGGATTTTCAAGCAGCTCATTAAATCGGCAATATGCAGTATGTGGTGGCAGCAAGCGATATTTGACAGAGCCCATTGAAATCACAGCTATTCCATGAGATTAGTCCCAACTGCGGCAACCTGAGGGCTTCCAAGTGTTCATCACAAAACTTCGCACATTAAGAAAAAGTTTAGTCCATGCTTTCAGTTGCTGACGCAGAGCCGAAAAAGGGATAGGTGGGGGAGTGCGAGGGGGAGGAAAGGGCCA
>JAAZKQ010000676.1 GCA_012799755.1 Lentisphaerota bacterium
CGGTCACTCATTGGTAACAGCGATATTGCGAGCATGCTTGCACGCCGTTTGCGGGGTCATGTGCCGCTGCGGGCTGCAAGCCCACAGCACGGTTGCGCCTGCGTGTGCTTGGGTTTTTCGTTTGCGGGGTCATATGCCGCTGCGGGCTGCAAGCCCGCAACACAGCCGGGAAACAGACGCGCTTGGTTCCGCAGAACGGACAGGGAACAGCTGCTTGTCCACAATGTCCACTTTATCAATCGGTGACCGCGTACGGCCTGGTTATTGGAAAGTGTTTTACGTGGCTGTCATTATTGACAGAGCTGGTATATTATCATTGAGCCGTCTTCCCTAGAATGCCCTGTTGCAGCCGTCACGCCAAGCCAGAGAGAGAACGATGTACAAAGATCGCGATCCGCTGATACGCCTCGCTACCTACAATGTCCGTTGTCCTGTTGACAAAGAGCCCAATGACTGGCCGCACCGCTTGCCGCGTTTATTGGCGTTGATGGAGAAGCACCGTTTTGGGATTGTGGGTTTACAGGAGGCTACCAAGGGGCAGATTGACGACATCTGTAGTGACGGTTGGAATTATGTCGGCCAGGGCCGCGACGATGGTAAGGAGAAGGGCGAGTATTCGTGCATCGTCTATCGTCCGGAGCGCTTTGAGGTTGAGGATTCGGGCACTTTCTGGCTTTCGGAGACTCCAGATGTTCCCGGTAGTCGTTCCTGGGGGACTGCTTGCACGCGGATTTGCACTTGGGGGTATTTTCGTGATCGGCAGACGGATAGCTTTTTCACCCATTTTAATACCCACTTGGATCATCGCAGCAAGGAAGCGCAGCTCAATGGCATGAAGCTCATCTTGGAGCGAATCAAGGTCATCGCACCTGAGGGCGCAGTGATTCTCAGCGGCGATTTCAACGTTTTTCCGGACAGTCCGGTGATCGCCTTAGTTGATGCCATCATGCACAACGTATGGGATATATCCCTGACGCCAGTGGAGGGGCCTAATTACACGTACAATGCCTTCACTTACCGGGAAAATGAACCCACGCCGACGCATCCGCAGCCGATTGATTACATTTACGTGAACTCGTCAGTGCGGGTTCAGGGTGTGCGGGTGCTTGATGACTCGGAGCACGGGCTGTATCCGTCGGATCACTTTCCCGTCCTGGCCTGCCTGAACGTCTGAGGAGCGGGTTGGCCCGGCCCGGCATGGCGACTGTAATGCCTTTACAAGGCACGTTCTTTGGGGAGCTTGCCTCCCCAGCCTGAAGGCTGGGGTTAAGCATGGTTAAGCGCCTACGGCGCCAAGTTGTCCATTTGCTGACAGTTTGTTGATGCCGCAGGCTGGCAATTTGGCACGACTGGGAGAGGACGTGCCAAGTGCAGCTTGCTGGGGCTGCGAATACCAATGGTGACCGGTTGCCACATCCAAGTGCCGGTATCATTCTGTTTTAGCGTGACACGCCGGCTTTCGCCTTGGGCGCGCTGACGCGCGTCTCTTTGCCTCACAAGGGCAGGTTGATTTTGAAGGTACAGCCTTTGCCCGGGGTGCTTTCCAGTTCGGCGTAGCCGTGGTGGAGCTGCGCGATGTGCTTGACAATCGCCAAGCCGAGGCCGGTGCCGCCAAGTTCCCGGCTGCGTTCCTGATGGACGAGATAGAAGCGTTCGAAGATGCGCTGGTGGTGCACTGGGGCGATGCCGATACCGAAGTCCTTGACGCTGATTGTGGCCAGGCCATGCTCCTGTTTCAGTGCCAGCTCGACGCGTGGACTGCCGCTGTAAGTCAGGGCGTTGTTGATGAGGTTCACCACGGCCTGTTCCAGCAGCTGACAATCGCCCTGGACGCTGGTGGGCATATTCTCGGTAATGAGCAGTTCGATCTGCATTTCCTCCGCCTTGGGCAGGCAGAGATTCATGGCATTGATGAGGGTTGAATCAAGCTTGACCTCAGTGAAGTTCTGTCTTCTGTTGTTTTGCTTACGTTCCAGCGCTGCAAGGCTGAGGATGTCCTGCACCAGCAGATTGAGACGGCGGGACTGTTGGGCGAGAATGTCAAGGAGCTTGGCTCTTGCTTCCGGGGAAATATCTTCTTCTTCCTGGAGGGTTTCGACGGCGCCGACGATGCAGGTCAGGGGCGTCTTGATCTCATGAGAAACATTGGCGATGAAGTCGCTGCGGAAGGACTCCATGCGGCGCTGTTGGGTGAGGTCGCTGATGGTGAGCAGCAGCAGCTTGTCCTCGTCCTGATGGATGACGTAGCCTTTGACGAAGAGCAGCAGGTTGCCCTCGGGGCGGCGGAAGACGATCTCGCTTTCGAATGGCGTGTCGTCTTTAAGTGCCTGATGGGCTTTGGCAAGGAGGTCGGGCATGCCTGAGCGCACGAGATTGAAGCGGGCATCAGGGGCGAACAGTCCGAAGAGCATGGCGGCGGCACGATTGTATTTGATGGCTGTGCCATCCGGCAACAGCAGCATCACGGCCTCGCTCATGGCATTGAAAATGGCGTCTTTCTGATTGCGCTCATGCACAACTCTGGCCAGTTGGATTTTGAGTTGCTCGGTCATGGTGCCCAAGCTGATGGCCAAGTCCCGGAGCACGCCGCGTTGCGGTATGGTGATGCTGGTATTCAAGTCGCCCGAGGAGATGGCCGTGGCGGCTTCCTGCAAAGCCAGGATGGGCTTGCGCACACGGTAGAGAATGTACAGGGTGAGCATGAACACCAACGCGCCGCCGAAGAGCAGCGACAGCGCCATATTCTGCCTGGCGAGCACAAGCATCTGTCGGGCGCGATCGGTGGGCACGGCCGTGCGCAGGACGTAATTGCCATGACTGCTTGGCAGAAGCAGCGCGTGATAGATCATCCACTGATTGAGGCTTTCACTGTAGCGTTCAACCGTCGTGGGCTGGCCGAGAAAAGCCGCGCGGATTTCCACGCGATCACTGTGGTCGCTAAGAATAGCGGCACGTTCGCCGGAGTCGGCCTCCACCTTGCCACTGGCGTCAATCAGACTTAGCCGCAGCGTGTCGCTGGTGAATGAATCGCAGAAGGCGCGCGCCTCAGCAAGCTTTCCCTGATCAAGCAGCGGGCGGACGATATGGGCCACGAGCTGGGCTTCCTGTTCGATGTTGCGGCGAGCGTCCTGCATGTATGACGCCTCAAAAAGCCGCTGCTGCCAGTAGAAGAGCAGTGCGAAGAGCAGGACGCCACAGCCGATGGCGAGGGGCAGGCCAAAGAGGATGCGGTCGCGAGGTTTCATGGTCAGATTCCTGATTTCAGACGATAACCGACGCCGCGGACGGTGTCAATGTTGGCGCCCCATTCACCGAGTTTGCGGCGCAGGTTGACGATTTGGACATCAACGGAGCGTTCAGTGACGGGGTAACCATCACCTTTGACGCGATTAATGATCTGATTTCTGGTGAAGACTCTGCCGGGATGGGAGGCGAAGAGCTTCATGATTTCAAATTCGCTGCGGGTGAGTTCGAGGTCTTCGCCGTTGAGTTTGGCGCTGTGGAGTTCGTCGTTGATGACCAAGCCGTCGTGGCGGATTTCGCTGCTTTCGTCCTGTTCGTTGAGTTGTCGCAGTTGGGCGCGGACGCGAGCTACGAGAATTTTTCGGCTGAATGGCTTGGTGACATAGTCGGCGGCGCCAAGTTCGAGACCGAGGACGACATCGCTCTCGTCGCTTTTGGCACTGAGCATGATGATGGGTATGGCCTTGGTCAGATCATTGTTTTTGAGTTGGCGGCAGACGTCAAGGCCATCCATGCCCGGCAGCATCAAGTCAAGAATGATCAGGTCGGGGAGGTGCGCTTGCGCCAGTTTGAGGCCGTCTTCGCCGTCGGCGGCGCCCATGACCCTGCGGTAGCCGGCACTTTCCAAGGTGAAAACGACCAAGTCGCGGATGGGCTCCTCGTCTTCAATTACCAGAATACACTCATTGGCCATTGCTAATATCCTCGTGGCAGTGGCGGACAATGCGTCCGTGTTCCAAGTAGATGATGTCTTCGCTAATGTTGGTGGCGATGTCGGCAGTGCGCTCCAGGCAGCGGGAGATGGTGAGGCAGTCCATATAGTAGCTGGCTTCGTCGGGATGCTTGAGGATCATCTCGCGGACTTCGTCGTAGTTGTTTTTATGGAGTAGGTCCACTTCGTCGTCAAGGCGGATGACCTCGGCGGCGGCGACCACGTCGTGATAGCTCATGGCGTCCAAGGCTTTTTTCAACATGGCGCAGGCTTTGGCGGCCATCTCACTGAAGTCAAATCTTTCCACGCGCTTTTCATCGAAGCGCACCATATTGGCGACGCGTTCGGAGATATTGACTGCGAGGTCGGCGACGCGTTCGAGTTCGTTGTTGATTTTGAGGACGGTGATGACTTTTCGCAGGTCGCCGGCGACGGGCTGGTAGAGGGCGAGGATTTTAAGGCATTCCTCCTCAATGCGGATTTCGGCATCGTCAATGGCGCTATCACCGGTGATAACCTTCTGGGCCTCGTCAATATCGTGATTTTCGACGGCGTTGATGGCCATGACCACGGCGTGTTCGGCGAGTGCTGCCATATCGCCGATCATGAGTTGGAGGGTGGCGAAAGC
>JAAZKQ010000677.1 GCA_012799755.1 Lentisphaerota bacterium
AGCGCTGAAGGCGCAAAACATACCAGCCCAGGGCAAGCCGCGCTGAAAGCGCGCGCCGCCCTGGGTGGAGCATCCCCCCAAAAAATGCACACTGAAGGTGTGCCACATAGTCAACACGAAGGATGGGCTTCATTGCAAAGCAACAGAAAACGGCCAATTATCAATGAGTGACCGCTTACAGCAAACCGCTTCCATATATCTCTGTCATCTTGTTCGACAACTCAAAAAGCGCTATACTATCGGCAATGGCGTTTCGCCGTTTTATCACTCATATTCCAGGTGCAAAACCTGTAATTATAGCAGCCATTTTGAGGGACACTGACCATGGACCCATCATCATCAAAAGCCAGCGCCCAGCAGCTGATCCCCTAAAAGACCTTCTCCCGGCTGATGGCAACGCGTTCCGCAAAACTTCTGCACATCTCCCAGTTCATCCAAAAAAACAATCCCGACAGCTTTGTTCTCACCCGCCCCCTGCTGAGCGTCATCCAGGCAGAATCAACCCACTTGGAAGAATTTCTTGACGCGTACGGCGCTCGCACCAACCAGCTGTGGGCGCCCTACCGAGTCCAAATTGCCGTGCTGAAGAATTTCAGCATCGCGGGCTATGAATTGCTGCATATCTATCACAGCAGCCCGACTTACCAATTAACCAGCCAACAACAGAATTTCGCCGGCGACACGCACGATGCAATCAACTATGTGACCTGTGCGATCGCCTGCGGACTCAGATTGTTGCTGGCCCAAGCGGAAAAGCTGGACATCGCCCCCGTGCCCAATATGCGCCGCTTCAATTTCGCTGAACATCTCCCCGAAGGCCGTCTGCCGCGCGACCGCCAAAGCCGTCGCACTGAAAGCATCAAGGAACGCATCACCCACCTGGCTACCAGCTTCCTCCACCGCACGGAAGACGCCCGTTTCCTGGCGAGAGTCGCCGTCTGCAATCCCCGCGATTTTGAACCGCACAATTTCGAGCAGCTCGACGAGGCGTCCCTGCGTGAAATGGAGAGCAAAATCCACAATCTGCAATCGCTTTACGACACCTTCATCAGCGACAGTCACACGGAAGACGCCGACCCCGACCTGCGCCGCTTCCGCGGCCACATCAGCGCCGCGCTGCATCTCACCCGCATCACCACCATTTTCGTTCATTTCTACGAACGCCACATGAGAATCAACCGTGAGTTCCTCTATTGCCGACAAGAAGGCTGCTGCTTGGAGGGCGAATGGTTTTTCACTATTTTAACCAAGTATCTCGCCTATTACTCCCACACTTTCCTGGAAACCGCGCGTGATTTGTGCAAGCAGATGCTCTCTCGCTACGCCGAGGTGGTAACGCGGGACATCCCGGTGCCGCCCTTCATCGGCTTTCACGTCCGCCCCTCAACCCTGGTTGCGGCAATTGTCCGCCATTACGGCAGTGACGTCACCATCATCAGTGAAGACAACGTTATTAATGCTCGCTTTCCTTTTGAAATCCAACGCACCAACGAACGCATCAATCAGCTTAAACGCAAATACATCTTTGAAAAACTCCACGGCATAGACTTCAGCCTTCAGGCCAATATCTTCGCCCGCGGCGGGAAAGAGCGCGCCGCGGCGGTACACTCAGCCATCATGCACTTGGCAACCTTGGAACTGCTGCGCATCTATTCCTTTTCCATGCCCATTGAAGAGGAACTCAAGACCTTCAACGGAAGCTTCATTGAGGCATTGCGCGCAGTCATCACGGCTTTCCAGCGCATACGCATCGTAGATGTCAAGTACGACGTCAAAGTAACGTTCAGGGGTGATCGCCGGGTACTCGAAGATATTGAGATTCTAGCCAAAAACGGTTATGGCGAAACCGACCAGGGCGTAAATATCCCCTTGCCCAAGGAACTCGAATACCTCAGCCACTGCCGCGGCTAGTCCCAACTCCCTGAGCCGAAAAGGGATAGGCGGGGGGAGCGCGAAAGAGAGGCAAGAGACAATGTCCCTTGCCTTCCCCTTGCAAAACCAACAATAACG
>JAAZKQ010000678.1 GCA_012799755.1 Lentisphaerota bacterium
ACCCCAGGCTGAAGCCTGGGGTTAAGCATGGTCAAGCGCCTACGGCGCAAATAGACACACTGGCTTTTGTGAGGTCAACGCTGAGGACCCAAAACCCGCCTTGCCGGCGGGGGGCAGGCGCTACTCTGGCGTCGCTGCCGGGGCGCACACGAAAGACGTTTCAGGGCAGTTCAACGCGGTATTGCAGCTCCGGTATGGGCTTGTTCTGGGCGACGGCCATGGCGGCGACGGTGCCGGCGGCTTCAGCGCATTGATTGAGATTGACTATGACGCGGAGGGCGCCGAAGGCGCCGCTGTCGGCATCAATCATGCGACCGGCGGTGATGATATTGTCAACGCCGGCGGGAATCATGCTGCGCAGGGGAATCTGGTAGAAAAGCGGCGTGGGCAGTGCCGGGTCGCGCCAGTAGCTGGTTTCGGCTTTCTTGTAGGGGGAGATGAAGACCTCGCGTCCATCAAGGTAGCGGAAGCGCGCCCCGGGGGGATCCTGGCTATGGACGTCAACGTGGTAGGTGCCGCGACCGATGACATCGGGGAACTCGCGGCCGTAGAGGATATCGTCAGTGGTGACGCGGTAGAGGGCGTGGATGTGTTTGGTGTCCCGAATACCGATGAGGGAGGGCAGTGCTTCGAGGACAGGCCGCGGGTAGCCGGCTTCGGCGATGATGTTCTGAATGGCGCGGATTTGCCGCCGCCCTTCGATTTCAGCGGCCGTGAGGGAGGCTCCGTCGGAGAGGTCCAGTTCGGGGATTTTGGTGCCGGCGAGCATGTAGGTGTTTTCGCCTGGTGAGATGGCGCCCCAGACAAAGCCTTCCGGGAGCTTGTAGCGTGTGGCGCCGTTGTGGATGAGGCGGGTGATGCTTTCCTTGAGCTGCGGCCAAGCGCTGAATTTGGCGCAGGTCGAGGGGGGCTGCAAGACTTGGTTGCGCCAGAGCGGGAGGCCGGCGGCGGCGCAGAGATCGGCATCGCCGGTGGCATCAACGAATACTCGGGCCTTGATGGCGAAAAGACCGCCTTTGCCGGCGACGATGACGCCGGCGACGCGGCCGTCGTCATCCCGCCAGACATCAACGACGCGACTGTGGAGGAAGGGGGTGATGTGGTTTTCGAGGACCATTTCATCCAGTTCAATGGTCATTTCTTCGGTGTTGAAGGTGACGTAGCGGACAGCATTGGGATCTGTTTCGCAGATGATGGCGTTGCGTTTGTCGAGGCGATCAATGATCTCTTGGGTGAGACCGCCGATGATACGGGTTTTCTTGTCCGTGGCGAGGAGGCGGTGCCAAGTGCAGACCTGAGAGGCGGTAGCGGTGCCGCCGAAGCGATTCAGGGCTTCGACGATGGCGACGCGGCAGCCGGCCTGAGCGGCGCGGATGGCGGCGAAGACGCCGCTGCAACTACCGCCGGCGACGCAGACATCAACGCTGGCGAGCAGGGGCACGGATTGTGACGGAATGTTGATGGATGCCATGGCCATGTCTCTCTTTCTGTCGGCGCTGCCGGCGTTTCAACTGGCGTTTTTGGGGAAAGCTTTGTCCAAGAGTGCCAAGTCGTCGTTAATGATACCATGGTTTCTGACGATGGCAAGTATGTTCTCTTCCAGCTGGCCGCTGGGGATATGGATGCCGGGTTGGAGGCGGCGCTGGAGCAGCTCAAGGACACCGGCGTTGCTCAGCGCCATGGTGGGATCAATATACCTGAGCTGCGTGGGTTCGGGCAGAATGAAATTGATGGGCGCTTTGCGGTTGAGGACACGTTCGGCGGGTATGTCCGGGCCATATTCGTCAAACACGCCCATATTGACCAGGAGGGTTGCTGACGCACGGACTTTGTCCGGGTCGAAGCTGTTGGCGAGGGCGTGCTTGACGCCAGTGGCCGCCACCGCGCAGAAAGCGCCGGCCATGGCTTGGCCGATGGCGTCGCGGTCATGCATATCCACAGCAGTAGCGCCTGCGAGCGTTGGCGCGCGCTGAAAGTCGTCAACGACGATGACCTTGGCGCCGGCCTTCAATGCGTACAGGGCGACGCCGCGGCCAACTTTGCCGCAGCCGAAAATGACGATGTTTTTGCCGCGCAGCTCGCCATGGCCCAGTACGGTCATGGCGCGTAGGAAGCCATCACCGGTGCCGAGACCGGTTTCGATGACTTTGATGGTGCCGGCGTCCACAAAGAATACCGGGTAGGGCGCGTCTTGATAGCGATACAGTCCTGAGCGGGTTAGTTCAACCACGCCGTAATTGCTGGGGATATGCGTGAGGACGCCGGCGCAATCGCAAACGACGTCGTAGCGCCGGGTGAGAACGCCGGCGTCGGCCACGTGGAGGCCGTAGTCATGGAGGCTGTTGAGAATCTCTTGGTCGCAGGGAATGTCCGGGTGAGTACAGACACTGAGTTGTGCGCCACCAGCGAGGAGCGCGAGGTATTTGCAGAGGGTGTTGCGGAAGATTGGCGTGGCATCAAGCACGGTCTTGCCGGCTAGCGGCCGGCTTTGGCGCCAGACAGTCATTTGTGCCTGGAGAGCGGGAAAGTCACCTGGCTGGTAATGCTGGAGAGTCTCGGCGAGAAGCTTATCTAATAGGGGCATTGCGTGTGGCTTTCGTATTGGGGTGACAGGCGCCTCTTGGGGGGAAATCGCAGCGTTACTATAATCCAAATCGGCGGAAGCTGGGGCGGCGAAGCGCCTAAAGTATTTGCTCGCTCGAAGTCGGACACTCTTGGGCTGGGACGTATGGGACTCTGTCCACAATGTCCACTTTATCAATCACTGACCGGTTGCGAGGAATTGTAAGCGGTCACCCATTGATATTCATGGTCTTCAGTCCAAGCGAGTGACCGTCGGCCTCGCGCGCGGGCGCGCGCCCGTACCATTGGATGGGGGCCCCCTAGGGTGGGTGGGCTGTTGATTTCAAGGAACGGCACGAAACATAGCCGAAAAACCGGAATTTTTCACGCAAAAAATCGCTGAGTAACAGCATTTTGTGCT
>JAAZKQ010000679.1 GCA_012799755.1 Lentisphaerota bacterium
AAGCCGGCATTGGTGACCTACCTGCGGCTGGGCTGGCAGCCCGTCATTGACGACGAGGAAATGGCCACTCGCTGGCAAGCTGTACGCAGCGAACTGGGCATGCCGGCGACGCCGTAACGCAGACGAATTACCATAAGACAGCTTGTGTGACCAGGAGAACGCCCTGGCGCTCCGTGGTTATTGCTTGCACGTTGCAAAAAACGTAAGCGGTCACCGATTGATCATTGGTCGCGCCGGCGGTCTTTTCAGCTGTAGTGCCTTTACAAGGCACGGCTTCATGGGGAGCTCGCCACCCCAGCCTGAAGGCTGGGGTTAAGCATGGTTAAGCGCCTACGGCGCAACATGGACATTATGGACACGTTGGACGACAACGCCTGCCCGCCCGCCGTCCATACTGTCAATACTGTCCATAGCAGCTGACAGAAACAACAGTTCTCAATCGGCAACCGATTGCAAAAAAACTGTTGCATGAGGCTGGACGGATGGCACATATTCCCGTAGGGGCCATATATTGACGGTCGCTTTCCCTGCCGTTCACGGGTTCAGCGATGTTTTTGTCAATTCTGCCTGAGTCCTGATTTGCGCCACTATGTGTGGAGAAAGACGCATATGAATATCGTGTCCTTGTTTGCCTCGTATCACGACCGGCTGCTGGAGCGTCTGGGTCCGGAGCGGTTTTATCCGCTGTTGCTGGCTGTGTTGTGCTTGCTTGGCCTTCTGCCGTTGCTCATGCCGGGTCTACCGAAGGGGCACGACATGTACTATCATTTTTCGCGTTTGCATGCCATGCGCGAGGGCCTGCGGAACGGCGTGTTTCCGGTGATGATCAACGCGTCGGCGCTGCAGGGCTACGGCTATGCCAGTGGTCTGTTTTATCCTGATTTCTTTTTATATCCTGCGGCTTTGCTAGCCGTCTGCGGTCTGAGTTTGGTCAATGCCTACAAAGTTTTTTTGATTGCGCTGGTGCTGGCCAATGCCTTTAGTGCTTACGCAGTGGCGTGGAAGATTGGTCGCGACCATTTTGTGGCTTTTGCCGCCGGGCTACTTTACACTTGGAGCAGCTACTTCGCGGTGGATGTTTTTCAGCGCGCGGCACTTGGTGAAATGACAGCCTTTCCGTTTTTTCCCTGGATTCTGTTGGGTTTGTATGAGATTGTCTACCGCGACTGGCGCAACTATTACTATCTTGGCTTGGGTTTCGCCGGTTTGGTTCTTTCGCACAATCTATCGTTGCTGATCATGACGTTGGTAACGGCGACGCTGTTGGCATTTTGGCATCTGCGGTTATTGCGCGAACCGCGCCGTATTGTGGCGCTGGTGGCGGCGGTGCTGCTCACTTGGTTACTGAGCGGTTTTTATCTGGTGCCGCTACTGGAGCAGATGGCATCAAACACCTTCATCGTCAGCAGCATTGCCAAGGGGTCAATCGCCAATCGCGCCGTGGCTTTCCCGCGTCTTTTTCTTGAATTGCCCTTCATGAGGCTTGAGCATTGGATACCGCCGGGCATTGGCGTGATGTTGCTGGTGCTGCTCTGTCAACGCCTGCGTTTTCATGGCGGCGACAGTAACGCCCAGCATTTTCGTGACGTGCTGCTGATCATGGGCGTAGTCTGCCTATTGTGTGCCAGCCATTTTGTGCCTTGGGAAGGTGCTTTTCGCGCTCTGGCGGTCATTCAGTTCCCGTGGCGTTTTTATTTGCCGGCGACGGCTGGGCTGGCGTTGGGCGGCGCTCTGACGTTAGGGACGATTGTGAACGGCTCGCCGGCTGCTCGCCGGCGCTGGCTATGGTTGCTCATCGTTGGCTGCGCTTCCCCTTGGTGGCTCAACGTCGCTTACCAGTATACCGCAAAGATCTACGAAAAGAACATCTTCCGCGAATTTGAGCCCGGTACCAAACAGGAGGCCAGCGGCTTGTGCTATTTGCCTAAGGGCGTGTTGCCTGAAGACCTCGCCGAGCGCGGTGAAAAGGTACTGGCCGTGCCGGAAATACCGCTGAGTTTCACCCGGCCGCGGCCGGGCATGATTGAGCTGAGCTACGAGGGTAACCGCAGTAACTGTGTCGTGGAATTGCCTCTGCTGTGGTATAAGGGCTATGGTGCGGTACTCAAGGATCAGCGTGGCAAACACAGCCTCCAAGTTAACGGTGGCTCGCGCCACTGCGTGACGGTGCTGATTCCTGAGGATAGCGCCGCCGGCGTCATTCGGGTGTGGTATCGCGGCACGGTTTTGCAGCGACTAACGCGTTGGTTATCATTGATTAGCGCCATCGTCATGCTTGGTTGCTGGTGGCAACGGCGCCGTCGCCAAAAGCTCAGCGAAGAGCAGGCGGTGGTGCAGACAGAAGCGGACGGCGGCCAAGCTCAGGCTTGAAGCGATGTTAGACGGTGACCTCAGAGCAGTTCGGCGACGAGGTCGTCGTTAAAAAGCAACCCTTGGCGGGTTGGGCGGGCGCCGTCGGCATCAAGGGTGATCAGGCCGAGTTTTGCCAGGCGGCGCAGGGCGTCGCCGCGGAGCTCAAGTGGGTCGCGCCGGCAGCGCCGGCGAAAGTCTTCCCACTGCCAACCGGCGACACAGCGCATGCCGAAGGCCAGGATTTCCGCGGCGCGGGCGTCGGGGTTGATGCGGTCAAGCTCGGGGGCCTGGCCATTGAGCCACTGCTGGAGATGGGCCGGGTTGGTCCAACGGTCTTGGCCATCAAAGGAGGTGGCGGCCGGTCCGCAGCCCAGGTAGCTGGCGCCGTGCCAGATGCGTAGATTGTGCCGGCATTCGTGGCCCGGGCGGGCGAAGTTGGCTATTTCGTAGCGGTGCAGGCCCTGTTTGCCAAGCGTTTCATCGCAGGCATCCCAGAACGCGACAAAATCGTCGTCGTACTGATCATTTTTCATTGATTGGGCCAAGGGCGTAGTTTCCTCAACAGTCAGCGCGTAGGTCGAAAGATGGGACGGCTGCCAGGAGAGGGCCTGGGCGAGGTCTTCCTGCCAGTCGGCAAGCGTCTGGCCGGGAATGGCGAAAATCAGGTCGAAGTTGATGCGCCTGATGCCGCTGTCACGCGCCGTTTGCATGATCGTCGGCAGCTGGTTCAGGCTGCCGCGGCGGCCGATGCGTTCGCGTAAATGCGTTTTGAAGCTCTGGATGCCGATGCTCAGGCGGTTGACGCCGGCGGCAGCCAACATGGCGATCTTGGCCGGCGTGAGCGACTCCGGGTTGGCCTCGACAGTCCATTCGCAGTTTGCGGCAAAGGCGAAGTGATCGCGAACGATTGCGAGGAAATCGCCCAGTTCCTCCGGGGACAGTAAGCTCGGGGTGCCGCCGCCCACGAAAATCGTCTGCAATGGTTGACAGCGTGGCGCCTGTCGCCGGCATTCCGCAGCCAGTGTATTCAGGTAGCTGCGGCGCTGTTCCGGCGTGGACGCGCCCAGCGAATAGAAAGCGCAATAGGCGCATTTGCCGGCGCAGAAGGGCACGTGGATATACAGCGAATCAAACATGACGGGGGACATGCAGTGGCTTGCTGTCAGCGGCATTGCGCGCGGCGCGACCGCCGGCGACGGCGACGCTAGCTTCGTCGAAGACTGCCGGCCAATAGCGGATTTCCGACAGGCGCCAAGAGCTGAAAATGACCTCGACAATGCCGAAACTGTAGCGCAGAGGCGGCTGGCCGATGGCGCGCAGATACTGCTGTGCCGCGCGGATCAGCCGTTGGCGTTTGCGATTGTCAACGGCGTCTGCCGGGCGTGAAAAGGGGCGTTTGTGACGCGTCTTGACCTCAATGAAGCAAAGGGTGCAGTCGTCCCGGGCGACGATGTCAATTTCGCCGCCGCTGGCGCGGTAATTGCGGCAGATGATGTCCAAGCCGATCTCTTGCAGTGCGCGGCAGGCCATACATTCGCCGCGGGCGCCGAGACGGAGATGCCTGGCTCGACGCTTGGCGAAGCGTCCGAGATGTTTTGGCAACAGCGCCTTCAGGGTACTCTGGAGAGAGCGTTGGATACGTGAAGACGCCATGCTGACCTCAGCAACGGCCCATGAGTCGGAGCAGGGCCTCGAGGATGGTTGTGGGATGTGGCGGGCAGCCGGGGATGTAGAGATCCGGCTTGAAGATATTTTCCATGCCGCCGTGGGCCTCGGGGCTGTCGGTGAAGACGCCGCCGGAGATGGCACAGGCGCCGCAGGCGATAACCCAGCAGGGCCGCGCCATGGCATTGTAGGTCTTTTGCAGTGCCAGGTGCATGTTGCGCGTGACCGGGCCGGTGACCAGGATGCAATCGGCGTGGCGCGGCGAGGCCACGACCTTGATGCCGAAGCGGCCCATATCCCAGGCGAGGGTGTTGAGCACGTTGAAATCCAGCTCGCAGGCCGCGCAGCCGCCGGCGGAGACCTGGCGGATTTTCAGCGACTGGCCGCAGAAATCTCGGCATTGGGCGTTGCCTGTCGTGGGCGGCGTCCATGAATCCTCGCCGGGTTTCGCGATGAGCTCTTCGCGTGCGAAGGTACCCAAGCGGTATTCCTGGCTGAACTCAATGGCTTGGCGTGGACAGACGGTGGCGCATTTGGCACAGAAGAGACAGCGACCACAGTCAATTTGCGGGCCATCGGCGCTGACGCTGACCGCTTTGGCGGGGCAGATGTCAACGCAGGCCCGGCAGTCTTGGGGGCAGGAACCGGCCTTGAGTCGCGGCCAGCCTTGGAAGTGATCCGGCAGCTTCGGCGCCACGGCCGGAAAACGGCCCGTATGGTAGCCTTGGAACAACCTTGCCTCAATTACCTTGTACATGACGTGGGCGCCTCCTTACAGATCATGCCCGCAGTAGGACAGATTGAAGCTCTTGTTGCATATCGGGAAATGTGATATCTGCTCGCCACGCAAGGCTAGTGCCAATCCATACCAGTTGTGGAAGGATGGATCAACAATCTTGTAGTGGCGGAAACGACCGTGGCTGTCCGTCAAAGCGACATGGCAGAGTTCGCCACGCCAGGTTTCCTGCAGAGATACCGCGATCATGGATGGCGCCAAGGATTCTGCCGGTGCATGCTGCGACGACAGCGCTGACATTTGTTCGTCGGCGCTGAGCGCGTCGGCGGCGGCCAGGGCTTCATCAAGCCATTGGTTGGAGGCGTCGAGTTCGCGACTGCGGACCTTCGCCCGCGCCAAGGCGTCGCCACTGCCTTCGACGCAAACGGGCAACGGCCGATCGGCGTAGGGGCCGTAGGGGTGGCTGACACGAATGTCGTTGTTCAGGCCCGAAGCGCGGCCCGCAATGCCGACGATGCCCACCGCCGCCGCGTCGGCAGGGGTGAGTACGCCAGTGGCCTCAAAGCGGTCCAGAACGGACGGAGTATTGAAAAACAGGTCCAAGGCATTGCGCACTTCAGCATAGGTGCGTTTGCGCCAGGACTGCAATTCGGCGATTTTCTTGCTGTCGGCGAGGTAACGCAGGCCGCCGGGCAACACATAGCCGCGGCCGAAGCGATTGCCGCAGAGCGCGGCAGTCATATTGAGGTATTCGCCGCGGAGGCGACCGCAGTAGGATTGTGTGGGCAGGAAGGCGACGTCGCCGGCCAGGGCGCCGAGGTCACCGGTGTGGTTGGCGCTGCGTTCGAACTCCAAGGCGATGCCGCGCCAAAGCTCGGCTGCCGGGCTGGCCTGATAGGTGGGTGACAGGGCGGCCAGCAACCGGGAGTAGCACCATGCCGAGGCGATGGAGCTATCGCCCGCTACGCACTCCATGAAATGAGCACTGCGGACGTCAGGGCCACCGACCAGCATCTTCTCAATGCCGCGATGCTGGTAGCCCAGCGAGATTTCCAGGAAGATCACTTCTTCGCCCAGGCATTGGAAGCGGAAATGGCCTGGTTCAATTACGCCGGCGTGTACGGGGCCGACGGCGACCTCATGGGCGGCTTCGTCCTCTATTTGCAGGTAGTCAGTGACGCCGGGCAGGACTTCGTTCGCGCCACTTTTGGGTCGAATGAAGCGTATGGGCTTGGGCCATGGATGGTTTTCGCAGACCAAGCCGGTGTTTTCGGTGATTTCGCGTTCAAACCAGTGAAATGCCGGGCAGTCCGCGCTCAGTGCTGGGTAGCTATTGGCGATGCGGCTGGCGGCGAGTCGAAGCAGATGGGCGTTGTCATCAGCGAGGACGGCGATGAGTTCGAAGTCGCCTGGGCGATCAAGCGCCGGGATGGCGAAGAAGCTTGACACGCGCAAGCCGTCTTTGCCGACGGCATGGATGAGTTGCGTGCGGAACTCCTCAAAAGGCAATACCGGCAGGTCGGCGATGGGCGCGGCCGCGCCATTGGGCAGTGATAAGAATGATGTATTCATGGTCATACCAACCCGCTGCTTTCGATGAAGAAGATGATGACTAGGCCCATGACCAGCACGGTGACGACCGCCAAGGCGGGAATGCTGCAGAGTGATTCAGCGGCCTTGCCGGCTTCTTCGTCAGGAGGCGTGGTCGGGCTTGGTCCCATGACCATATCCAGGCAGATGCTGGTCATGCCGCAAAAGACGACAAAGAGCAAGAACAGCACGGTGGCGCCCAGCCATAGCGGCGCCTGCATCACGAGAAAGAGCTCGGTGATGAACAACGGCGATGGTGGCGTGCCGCAGATCAGCAACAGGCCGATGAGCCACAGCGTCGCGGTACGCGGAATGGCGCCGAACATGCCTTTGACGCCGAGGACGGCCCGAGTGTCGTAGGCCATGGAAATGTTGCCGGCGCAGAGGAAGAGCATCATCTTGGTGAGGGAATGGCCGCAGAGGTGCAGGTAGGCGAGGTTGTGCATGCCCAAGCCAAGGATGATCGTGGCCAGGCCCATGTGTTCGACACTGGAAAAGGCCAGCATGCGCTTGTAGTCGCGCTGGCGGATCATGAAGAAAGCCGCGACCACGAGGGAACAGAGACCGAGGGCAATCAGCAAGGTCCGGCAAAATCCGCTCAGCTCCGGCGGGGCGAGCTGTACGAAACGGAGAATGCCGAGGAAGGCGCAGTTCAGGAGAGCGCCGGAAAGCACGGCCGGTTCGGGAGCCGGGGCTTCACTATGCGCATCCGGCAACCAGGTGTGGAAAGGCGCCAGACCCATTTTGGTGCCGTAGCCGGCGAGAATGAAGATGAATGCTGCCTTGAACCACGCGCCGTCGAGTTCATGACGCACGGCCATAAGTGCGTCGAGATTGAGGCCGGGCGAGAGTTCATGCGGGCCGGTATAGGCGCTTGCCAGCAGGAGGGTGCCGAAAAGCGCCAGGCCGATGCCCACGGAGCAGATGAGCATGTACTTCCACATGGCTTCCAAAGAACGGGGTGTCTGGCGGAAGATAATGACGGGTGCACTGGCCAGCGTGGTGGCTTCGATCGCGACCCAGAGAACTCCGAGGTTGCGGGCCAGCAGTACCGCGCTCATCGTGCTGAGCAGTCCCAGCATGCAGGCGACAAAGAGCCCCGCCCGCATGCCGGGGCCCTGTCCGCGTTCTATGCCCAGGCGTTGGTCGGCCGGGTACCAGCGGGCGCTATGGACGGCGACGCAAGCGAATAGCAGCGACGTGAGGGTCAGAAGCAGCTTGCTGACCTCGTCCAGGCCAAAGAGGTCAACGCCGCGGAAGCTGACGACGGCGAGCACGCGCCCCGGGAGGGTTACACGGCACACCAGCACCAGGTGGCATATCGCGCCGAACTGCAACAGGCGCAACGGCCACTCGCCATGACGGTAAAGACTGAGCGCCAGGACGGCAAACAGCAGTGGCAGTAAGATGATCAGCACTAGTTCCATAATGGCTCCATGCGTGTTTCTGCTAGCGGGCCGCCAGCGGCCCGATCAAAGTGGCTTTGTGGTCTGGCAGGGCTCATTCCCAAGTATAAGCTGGCGGCGCCGCGCTGTTTTCAGGGTCTTGGCGGTCACCCAAGGCGTTGAGGCGATCAGCGTCAATATGCTGGAATTCCTGGCTGATTTTAAAGACGGCGATGCCCATGATGAACACCAAGGCGAAGACATCAAGAAGAATGCCCAGCTCGACAATGGCGCCGTGATGGACCATGAGGCCGTTGGCAAAGACTGAGATGCCATTTTCAAAGACGAGGAAGCCGAGTACCTGAGTGATGGCCTTGCGGCGAGCGATGATGATGAAAAGGCCAATGAGCATGGTCGCGGCCGCCACGGGGATGGCCAGCAGGGCGGCATTGGCGGTGTCGTCGTCAACGAGATGGCGATAGCCTGCGAAACACGCGGCGATGATCAGTATGGCGAAAAGCTGGGAAAAAGCGTAGCCTACCACTGGTTCGAGTTCACGGCGCACCTGTGCCCGTCGCACAGCCAGTATCAGCAACAGGGGCAGGGCGATACCCTTGATGGCGATGTTCGTCAGCGAGAGGAAGACCAGTTCGCCGTAGGGCGCCGCGCTTTGCCAATCCCAAAAGACCAGCGGAATGACGCCCAACAACACGCCTTGCACAGCCACCAGTTGGATGCAGTGCGTCAGCCGGCTTGACGACACCAGCACGATATTCGTGAACAGAAACAAAATCAGGGCGATTTCAGGAAGAGTTGACACGAGGCAATCCTTTCGTTCTGAACCGCGAACATTAGAAAAAGATCAAGAGCGAGACCGCCGTGAGCACGGCGGCCAGTGAACCGATCACCAGATGCGGCACCTTCAGGAAGCGGTAGCGGGCCATGATGGACTCGACGACGCCGATGGCGGCCGCAAAGGCCATGATCAGGGTCAAATAAACCAGCACGCCCGTCAGCGTGCCGCCGACGCGTTCCGGCAGGATGAGCAGTGCCAGCAGCGAGCAGAAGGACCACAGCTTCAGACTGGCGGTGTAGTGGATCATGCCGAGCTCAGGGCCGGCGTAGTCGAGAATCATCGCCTCGTGGATCATGGTGAGTTCCAAGTGGGTTTCAGGATCGTCGAAGGGCAGGCGGCAGTTTTCCAGCAGAATGACGACGAAGAAAGCGCCGGCGACCAGCAGAATGGCCGGTGAGCTGATGCCTGGAGTGACCAAGCTCAGCGCGCTAAGCAGGTTTGACAGACAAATGCTGCGCGCCACAATCGCCAGGAAGATGATGATGGCAAAGAGCACGGCCTCGGCCAGCATGGAGAAATGCGCCTCGCGGCTGGAGCCCATGCCGGCGAAACTGGAGCCGGTGTCCATGGCGGCGAGGATGGTCAGCATGCGCGACAGACCCAGCAGGTAGCAGAAGAAGATGACATCTCCGGCAAAGGCCAGCGGCGAGCGGAAGAGCCCGGCGGGAATGAAGAGCATCGCCATGAGCACGGCCACCAGCGAGACGATGGGCGCCAGCTGCAGTACGCCGGAGGTCGTCCGGCTGAAGATGCCGGCCTTGCGGCTGAGTTTGATGATATCGTAGTACACCTGCAAGAGCCGGGGGCCACGTCGGCCCGCAAAGAAAGCCTTGACCTTGTTGATGATGCCGTAGAGCAGTGGCGCCAGCAGCAGCGAAGCCAGGAACATCACCAACCAACCGCCATGATTGACCTTGTACATCATTTACTGATCTCCTCCGTAACGACCGGCGCCGCTGTCGTCGGCTGGTCCAGGCGATGGCAGAACATTCCCCAGACAAGCATGACCACCAAGGCTAGAACCATGGTCAGGATATAAGCGTGAAGGAATCCGGACTGCATGCGATGGGTTCTGATGGCTAGACTACTGAAGCGCCTGAACAACGGCCGCCAGATACCGCTTAAGGCCAGGTCTTGAGACTGCAGGTCCGCGCTGATCGCGTCGGGGAAGAGTGTTTCCGGGCGTTGGATTTGCCGGCGCAAGCCGAGGACGCCGGCAAAGGCGTCAAGCAAGGGCTGGGCAAAGGCCGTGCCGGTGTACTCCATGCGCGCGGTCGGCGCGGCAAAACCGCAATCCCAGGTTACGCCTTCGGCGTCCTCCCGGTGTACGCCCAGCCATTGCCGCCAGCGGATGGCTGCAGCGGACAAGCCAATCAGAAGCAGCGAGAAGATACTCGGCATCGTCAGGAGCAGGGCGATGTCAGTCACGGTGATAGCGGTGCTCGTCCCACCTATCAGGCGGGTGAGCAGTGGTGCGAACATAGGCATAATGTAGGGCGTCAAGCCGAGCAGCAGCAGGTTAAGGAGCAGGAGCGCCAAGGTGCTGCCGCACATGGTCCAGGATACTTCACGAGCCTTCCTCGCGCAGTCGTTGCGGGGCTCGCCCAAGAATACGGCCGAGATAACTTTCGAGTAGGTGGCGATGGCGAGGCCGCCGATAATGGCCAGGGTGATGATGCACAGCAAGGACAGCGTTCGCAGTGGGCCGTGACCATTGATGACGCCATTGAAGGCCGCCGCATAGATGAGGAATTCGCCGAGGAAGGCATTGCCTGGTGGCAAGCCGCTCAACGCCATGGCGTTGGCGGCGAAAGCGCCGCCGGTCCACGGCATACGTTTCATCAGTCCGCCGAGTTTTTCCATATTGAGGGTGCCCGTGGCGCGATAGACGCTGCCGGCGCCGAGGAAGAGGGCGCCTTTAAGCGCTGCATGGTTGAACATATGCAGCAGGGCGCCGCTAAAGCCTAGCATGGCCATGCCGGGCATCTTGTAAACGACGCCGAGCACGCCCAGGCCGTAGGCCATGGTCATAATGCCGATGTTCTCAATGCTTGAGTAGGCCAGGAGGGTCTTGATGTTACGCTGGGACAGCGCCAGAATGATGCCCAGCAATGCTCCGGTCAGGCCGAGGATGGCAAGCAGCCAGCCGCATTGGAGCATGGCATCGCCGCCGGGAAGAATCACAAAGCGCAGGATGCCATAGAGACCTAATTTGATCATGGCGCCGGACATGATTGCTGACACCGGCGCCGGCGCCGCCGGGTGGGCAGACGGCAGCCACACATGCAGCAGCGGCAAACCGGCCTTCAGGCCAAAACCGATGATGCCCAGCACGACCGGCAGCCAGCACATCCCCGGACTCAATGGCCGGTTGTCAGTGACGAACATCAGAATAAGAAAGGCCGCGCCGGCATGACTGGCAAGGAGATATATCCAGCCCGCGCGACGGCTGTCGGCGGAGCCCCAGTCGAAGATCACCAACGCGAAACTGGCGACGCCCATGAGTTCCCACATTATCAGAAAGAGCGGCGCTGAACGCAGCAGCGGGACCATGAGCATGGCTACCAGCGTCAGGTTGTAGGAGAACCAGTAGAAGCCGCTGCGCTTGGCGTCATGGTCACGCAGATAGCCGATACTGTGTATTGCTGCAATCAAGCCTAGCAAGGCTGTCGGCAGCAGAAACAAGAGAGAGGCCAAGTCGTAAGCAAAACGAATACCACGTGTGAATAGCAGCGTTTCTTCCCAGGGACTGGCTGCAAAGCCCATCTTCCGCAGGAGCAGCAGGAGTGTCAGCAACAAAGCCGAAGTACCTATGATTGCGCTACAACTGCCAATCTTCATCGCCAATGAGGGGCGCGAAGATAAGAGCAGGGCGGTCATGCCGCCAACAAGCAACAGTCCCAAGCACGCAAAAAGATATGCCACGAGCCACTCCGCCGAAGGGTGAACAAACAGGGGTAATGCCGCAAGAAAAAGCAGGACGCGCGTAATGTATTACCTGAAGCTGTATTTGAAAGACGTTTAATGACAAATTGCGAAAGGTTTGATAAGCGGTCACCGATTGATAACTGTTGTTACCGCAAGCTGCTATGGACAGTATGGACACAATGGACGACGGCACATATTGTCCACGGCTGTTTGTCTTGTCCACTTTAACCAAGATAGCGCCTGTTTCCCGGCAGTACTGCGGGCTCGCAGCCCGCAGCGTGACAAGACCCTGCAAACGGCGCCAAGCGACCGCTTACGCGAAAATTATTTTGAGAGCGGCACTGATATCATGGCAAGTCACAAAATGCTGTTATTCGGCAATTTTTTTCGTGAAAAAAGCCCGTTTTCGGCTATGTTTCGTGCCGTTCCTTGAAATCAGCCCACCCACCCAGGGGGCCCCCCATCCAATGGTACGGGCGTGCGCTCGCGCGCGAGGCGGAGCGAAATAAATGTCAACGCCAAGTTGAGAATGTAGCACTGGCGACACGTATTCTGGTTCCCATTTGATTTCTTTTCTTTTCGGCTTCCTGAGGTGGGAAAAGCCGCTACTTCATCTTCTGAACGATTAGGCGAGATGCGGGTTCAGATTGAAAGCTCCTGCCGTGTGTTGCTTTCGCGGTGCGGCAGTTATAGTAGCGCCTGATGTGGTGGAGCGGGCGGCGGTGACAGCAAGGAATCAGCGGACTATGGATGACCGGAGCATCTTGCGGGATTTGGCGCGGCGCTATCTGGAACTCTGTCGGCGAGAAGGGCAAGACGAACTGCGGCAGCTGTGGCGTCGGCTCAACAGCCTGCGACCAGGCGGGCGGCCGTTGATTTATGTGCGCGCCTTCGCCTGGCAGGAAATGCCGGAATCGCAGTGCCAGTGCAGCGACCGTTTTCTGCGCGGCTGGGAGGACTATTTGCGCCGACAGCTGTTTTGGGGCAGTTTGGACGACGATTCCATCTTTGAGCCCTGGCTGCCGCTGCCGGCGACCTATGGCTGTGTGGGCTGGGGATTGGCCGGCACGCGCCAGTACAGCGACGAGCCCCGAGGCTCCTATAAGGTGGACTACCCGCTGAAGGAGCTTGCGGATTGGATAAAGATGCGCCGACCACGGCATAGTATTGACGAGGAGAAGACCCGACAACGGCGAGAACGGCTGGAGGATATTCTGGGCGACATCCTGCCCGTGGCTGTGGATCGTTCGCCCGTCTACCGCATGTGGGAAGGCGATTTGGCGACAGCGCTGGGGGCCTTGCGGGGCATGGAGAATGTCATGTTGGACATGATGGACCAGCCGGAGTTGTTGCACGAGTTGCTGGCCTTCATGCGCGATGGCATCCTTGCGGTTCATCAGGAGGCCGAAGAAGGTGGCGATTGGGGGCTGACCGGCCATCAGAATCAGGCCATGCCATACGCTGAGGAGCTGCCGTCGCCGGCGGCGAATGTCCATGGCGTGTCACGCAAGGAGCTATGGGGCTATATGGCGGCGCAGGAACTGGCCTTGGTGTCACCGGCCATGCATGACGAATTCATGCTGCACTATCAGCTGCCAATCCTACGGCATTTTGGCCTGGTGGCCTATGGCTGCTGTGAAGACCTGACGCAAAAAATAGCCATTCTGCGACAAATACCCAATCTCCGACGGGTGGCGGTGTCGCCTTTTGCCGATGTACGCAGCTGCGCGGAGCAAATTGGGCGCGATTACGTGTTGAGCTACCGACCGAGCCCGACGGATATGGTCGGTTACGGCTTTTCTGCAGAACGCATCCGCAGCATCCTCCGTCGTGATCTGGGCTACTGCCGCGATAGCCAGGTGGATATCACGCTCAAGGACGTTGAGACGGTGGAGGGTGACCCGCAGCGCGTACGCAAGTGGGTGGAGATCACCCGCGATGTCATTGACGAGTTATGGGGATGACGTCGCGGGCGACGGACGCTTAGGGCCGGCATGGCGTCGCGTACGGCGCGCATACCGGCGTGGTCCTGCGCGCTCAGTCTTCGATGACGAAGTAGAGAGAGGCATCAGCCTCGTTGACGGTGAAGCTGAGCTTGCCGTCGGCCCACTGGGCGGGAATGGGGGCCAGCTTTTGACCATTGGCGGCGAGGGGCTTGACCTTGAGGCCCTGTTGCTGGGTGGCGATGCTGATCCGGGCGCAGATGGGGTCCATGAGAATAGGCCCCTTGCCGGTGCTGAGGCGGCGGTTGCGCATGAGGTTGTAGGCAAAGTCGGTATTTTCCGCGCGGCCAACCGTCGTGAGCAGGAGTTGCCGTGACTGGTCTATGGGTGCGCCGCTGAGCGAGCTCAGGCCGATGGTCGCATAGCGATTGCGGCTGTTGACTGTCAAGGCGCTGGTGCTCAGGGCGGGCGCCTCGTCACTGAAGAAGGCCTGGACGACCTGCGTCCGCGGCGTGTCAATGGTCAGCGTGGCCTTGGCGCGGTCGCGAACGATTTCGCCAGTGCTGCTGCGGCGGAGGTCTTCGGCGAGGCTTGGCGAGTCGGGCCCGAGGGCGCCGGCAGGTATGTTGTCGTCGGCTGTGAGTTGGGTATGGAAGGGCCGCAGTTCGGCGAGGCCACGGTAGGCCGGGACGCCGTAGCCGCTGGGGCTTTTGGCGCTGGCGGCGAGGCTCATGGGAATGGCTACGGCCTGTCGGTCGCTACCGCGGCGGACGTCTTCGCGGCGGTAGATCAGCGCGGCGATGGGCATGAGGCCGAAGCGGGCCGGATCATTGAAGGTCTCAAAGGCGCCGTTGATATGTTCCATGGGGACTTGGCTGGAGTGGCGGTAGGTGTAGACGGTCAGACCATGCCAATCCTGGAAGGCGGCGACGGCGGCCAGCCACAGGGGCAGTTCGGCGCGGTATTCGTAGGGCCAGGGCGCGTCCCACTCGCTGACGAAGAAGGGCTTGTCGGCAACGCGCATAAAGCCGAGTCCGTCCATGATCGTGCCTTGATTGCGCAGCATGCTGCTGGTGCCGAAGGAACCATCGCGGTGGGGGTGGTTCCAGTAGGCGTGCGAGTCGGTGTAGTCGGTTTTGGCGACGGATGCCAGCAGGGCGGCGTTGCGGCTCCAATTGCTGCCGGTCATGGGCACTTTGACGCCGATGCCGCGGAGGAAGTCACTCATGGTACGGTGGTATTCGTCGGTGACATGGATAAAGAACTGCATCATGGGATCGGTGGTGACGGTGAAGTCAATGGCGCCTTCGGGGAGCGTGATTTGCTGTTGGGCGGCCCAGGCGCGGTACATGGCTTCAAAGCGCGTGCGGTAGGGCTCCAGGGTGACTTTCTGGGTAAAAAGGTCATTTTCGTTGGCAAATTCCATGAGCGCGATGGCCGGGTCGTCCTTATAGGCCAGCTTGGTGTAGGGATTGACGTGGTTCCAGAGATTGGCGGAGAATTCCTTCTGCAGTTCAATCAGGCGCGGGTCGAAATTGGAGTATGGCTTGGCGCAGGCGCCGAGCTGGTCCACGGCGTCAACGCCGTCGCCGGCTTTGAAGTAGCGGTTGACAAGCTGATCGAGGTAGATGTAGATGCCTTCACGCTTAAGGCAGTACATCAGGTAGTCGAAGCGGTCGAGATTTTCGGCGTCGAAACTGCGGGTGTTATCGGCGTCTTTGGGGAAGAAGTGGCGTTCGGCCCACTTGGCGTCGGCGTGGTGGGTGCGGACCATGTTGATGCCGTAGGCCGCCAGGCGTTTGGCGATTTTTTCCGCCTGTTCGTGGCTGGGGAAGTTGGCGCCGGCGGAGAAGCAGGTGCCCCAGAAGCGGATGGGGTCGTTGCTGTTGCTGAAGATGAAACGGCCATCGGCGACTTTGACAAAGCCGAATTTGCCGGCGGGCTTGTGATTGAGGAAAGACAGGTCAACGGGCGCACTGTCCCAAGGCAGAGTGTAGGGCTTCCAATTGCTGGTATCGGTGCGGGAGGGCTGACCCTGGTCAACGATGGGACGCAGGGGTGTTTTGGCGTTGGGCATGGCGAAGAGCAGGCTGCGGGTGACGCGAGTGCCGGCGGCAATTTTATCGCCTTCATCGCTGCGGGCAAAACAGAGGCGGACATCAATGGTTCTGCCGCCCCAGCCGCGGTTGTCCTGAATGAGCAGCTGGGTGGGCTTGTCAAGGGTGATATTGACATTGTCTCGCGGATCGGTGGCCTTGACTTGGAGTGCGGTGAAGGGGCCATTGTAGATGAAGCGCTCGCCGAGTTCCTCGGGGATGACATAGGATTGGACGCCATTGCTGGTTGTCAGTTCAAAGGTGGCATTGGTATAGGCGGCGAGGGCAAAATCCATGGAGAGTTGGTAGCCATTGAGTTGCACGTCCTCCAGCATGGTCAGGTCGTAGTTGAGTTCAACGGCGCTGGGTTCAGAACTGGCTTTGACTCGTTCAAAAACCTGCAGGACCTTGTTGTCGCTGCCGGGGACGGTCATGGTGCCTTGGAAGACGCTGCTGGCATCGGGCTGGACGCTCAAGGTAAAATTATCGGCATGCAACAGCTGGCTGGTGTATTGCCAGTTCAGACCGTGGATGGCCAGCCCCAGGGAGATGATGCCGGCGCTGTCCAGCGAACGGACTTGGGCGTTGCCGGCTTTGCTGAAGAACATCAAACGCTCATCGCTGCCAATGGAAGCGACGCCCCTTTGGGCCGCGGCGATCTGGCGCTCAAGCTCGTCGGCACTAAGCAGAGTGAAGGACAGGGAGTCGCGCAGAGTCCGCCCGCCAATGATTTTTCCGCCGCCGGCATGGTAGCGCAATTGAACATTCTTGGGGCCGCTATAGCGGAAGTCCTGCAAACCGAGACTGAGCAGTTTCGAGCCGCTGATCAGCAAGAAACGGCCATCCTTGAGTTCGATGGCGATGCTGCTGCAACTGTCGCGGGGGATGCCTTCCTTGACATCAACAGCTGGAAAAACACCGCGCTTGCCCACCGGCAAAAGGACGTAGCGTTTGCCGGCGAGTTCTTCAGGATTGAGGGCGATGCAATGCTGCAAGCCTTTGATGCTCGTGTTTTCCGAACAACGCAGCTCGATTTCAGCCACGTTGGCGAAGCAGTGGACGGCGAAGGACAGCTCGCCCTGGCTGTTCGTGGGCATGGCGAAGCTGCCCGTGGCTTTCGCGACCTTTTCTGGAGTGGTTTTAATGGCGGTGTTGCCGGCGAATTCCCAGTTCGGCCCGTAGGCATGAATCAGGATGTCGTTGACCAAGGGGATGCCGGGCAGGGTGATGCGACCGTTGCTTTGCAGATGCAATTCTGGTTCCGCGGCCATGGACGCGGCGCTGCAGAACATCAGGGCAAGGGCGAGTAGGTGCTGTTTCATGGATACCTCCAAAATGGTTGGTGCGTATGTGAGTAAAAAAGATGCTGAACGTTTCTATCCCGGATGGACGCAAGTCATTAGTTTAGTCCGTCTTTATGATGAATGCGCATCGCGGACGGCGCTTTTCCCGGGAATGGTCTTGCAAAAACAATGAAACCCGTAGGGACGGGCCTGCTCTTTGTGGACGGGGTGGACAGGGTGGACGGGGTGGACAGGGTGGACAGGGTGGACAGGGTGGACAGGGTGGACAGGGTGGACAAGAGTCTCTGAGTCCACAGAGTCCACAGGGTCCACAGAGTCCACAGCTCCGTGAGTTTCAGGTTGCCTCGATTGCTCTTGGTTCTGCCTGTCCGTCCCAGGTGACGCCATTTTCCATATGTGTTTTGTTAAGAAAGCCTTGAAATTATGTGTTATCTTTGCAATAATAGGTCAGAGCACTTTGCGAATATTGTTAAAACCGGCGTTTTTCAGGCAGCCGCCAAGGAGGCAGGACGCAAGCTCCAGCAGGGAGCAGGCGACGAGGCGAATCCGGATATCCATGAGACAAAAGGTGAAAGAGGAGCAAGAATGCCATGACACAACGAAAAAAAATCCTTTACGCTGATTGAGTTGCTGGTGGTGATTGCCATCATCGCCATTTTGGCCGCCATGCTGCTGCCTGCCTTGGCCAAGGCCCGGGAGAAGGCGCGGAGCATCTCCTGCGTGAACAACATGAAGCAGCTCGGACTGGCCGACTCCATGTACATTGGCGATTTTGAGGACATGATCGTGCCGGTGGCCAATGGTATCTACGCGGGGCCAGGAGCAGCAGAAAACAAATGGCTGCCGCCCTACTGCTATCCCTTGTTGCAGGCTTACGTTGGTGACTGGAAGCCCTTTCTCTGTCCCTCTGACTCGACGCCGTTGGCAAACAACAGTTTTACGCCCGGCAACAAGCTCAGCTACATTGCCAGTTATAGTGTTCACAAGCAGGGCAATACCGCCCTGCCGGTGATCAAGATCAATCTCTGCCTTGAGCCGACCAAAAGCGTTTCTTTTGGACCGAATCAACGCATCAAGGATGGCAATGCCGGCGCCAACGCTTCAACGATAATTGCGGATCTGACGGCGCCCACGCGGGTGAACATATCCCGGCATGGCGGCAATTCCGCCAACTATGTCATGATGGATGGCCATGTGGAGAGCATCGGCGCCGCCAAGATGTTCGCCGAGAAAGGGGTCTACTGGAAAGACTGGAAGTAATTGCCGGAGACACCACAAAAAGGCACCCCACAAAAGGCACGATATCGGTCGTGCCTTTTTTTATGTGGATTATAGTTGGGACGGTGTTTGGCGCGATAGGGCACATAACAAAAGGAGAATACGATGTTGAGCAAAACGCGGGTTGTTCTGGTGTTGGCGGTTTTGGGTGTGGCCTTGAGTGTTTTTGGACAGAGCCGCGGCAAGCGCGACAGCTTGAAGGGCTTGGTTTTTGAGGTTGAGGACTGGAGCGAGCCCAAGGATGCCTGGGTGGTTGACGTCTTTCCGCCCAACAAATGGGCCTTGTGGACCAAGGAAGAGGACGTGTGGAGCAAGCGCTCCATGGGACAGTCCTTGCGCACGCCCCACATTACCGAGAACCGCGCCACTCCCGAGGATGGCGCGCCCGTGCTGCACACGAAGATCACCGGCATTCCCGCCGGCGTCTATGAAGTTTACCTGAACCCCACCAATCGGCTCATGGCTTTGTCGCTTGATGGCGGCCAGACTTGGTTCGCCGGCGAACGCCACAGCGAGACTTTCCTCGGTTTGTACGACATTCGCGATGGCGTTTTCGAACTGTGGGCCGATGACCGCTATGTCACCCCCGATAACCTTGGCGTTGCCTATTACGACTACATCCGCATGGTTCCGGGCACGGTGCCGAGCATGTCGGAGTTTCGCTCATTCACCTTGCCCAATGGCGACACCCAGATCAGCTGGATAAGCAGCAGCCCGACTTTGGCGGCAACCGTGCATTTTGGTCGCGAGGGCCGGTTTGATCAGCAGATTACGGAAGAAAATGACCGCATGCGCAACCACGCCGTGGTCCTCAAAGGTCTGGAGCAGGGCGCCCGCTACACGGTGAAAGTCGTCTGCAAGATGAACCCCAAGGAGTCGGTAGAATCAGAACCTTTCAGTTTCACTGCCGGTGAGAGGCCGAAGCCGCCGGCGACCGTGGCGGCGAGCATCCCGTTGCGAATCAGCGAGCCGACCGCATTTGCCCGCCGTGGTTGGCCGGTGAGCTCCGGCGTGCCCTTTGCCCAGGGCCAGCTCGCCTCGGCTGACGATGTGCGCATCCGTAATCCGCAGGGCAAAATCATTCCGGCGCAGTTTACGGCGCTCTGCCACTGGCGCGATGGCAGCATCAAATGGCTGCTTTGCGACTTTTTGGCCGACACCGACACCACGCAGGCGCAAGTCTACACCCTGGTCACCGGCGCGGGGCAGCCGCCAGCGAAGATGAAAGGCGACTCAGCGTCGTCAATGCCGATAGAAAAGGAGATTGAACAGTGGATAGGCTCCTTCGGGCGATTGCTGTTGGAAGGAAACAACTCGGAAATCGTCCTGGCGGACGGCACACGCTTGAAGATGGGCGAGATGGACGAACTGCGCGTAGTTGACGCCGGGCCTATCCGCTGTGCCCTTGCCGCTGCCGGTGACTACGTGGACCAAGACGGCAACAAGCGCTTCCGCTGGCGGGCGCAAGTCAACAGCTATGGCGCAATACCGATGCGGGCGTCTTTGCGCTGGGGCATCAGCAACAATGACCGCCGGCAAACGCACGCGCTAGTCAAAAGCGCTACGTTGTCAAATAGCGAAATCTCTCCCGACAGCCCGATGACCCTGAGCGATGGCAGTAAGCTTCCTGCTGACTTCCGTGTGCTTCAAGATCAGGAGAAGCATGCGACTATTACGCCGCTGACCGGCGATGACCCGACCATCACTCGCGAACGCCTGGATGGCTTATTTGTCAGTGCGGACGGCGGCATGGTCTGGATGCGCGATTTCTGGCAGACCTGGCCCAAGGGCTTCAGTGTTAACGGGGGCGAGATGCTGGTTGAACTCCTGCCGAAACTGCCTGCGGAGGGCTATCCGCCAGCTACTGACAACCCACAGGAAGACCTCCTTATCCACTATTACTGGTATAAAGACGGCTGCTATCAATTCAAGGTCGGCATGGAAGTGGCTAATGACGTCTGGATCATTGGGGATAACGACAAGTCGCTGACGCCTGCACAATGGGCTGCCTGGCTGGACAAGCCGTTGTTCGCCGTGGCCGATAGCGCCTACTACTGCGCCAGCGGAGCCTTTGGCGCGATCAATCCGGTTCGCGAGGGCGAATTCCCCGAGTACGAAGAGGCTTTTGCCAGGTCCTTCCAGCAACTTGAGGAAGGCCGTGTCAAACGCGGCGAGTACGGCTGGATGAACTTTGGCGACTGGTTTGGCGAACGGCGCTGGAACTGGGGCAACAACGAGTACGACCTGCCCTATGTGATGGCTGTGCATTTCGCTCGTTCCGGCAACCTGGACTACTTGCGTCGCGGGTTGGAGATGGCACGGCACTACACCACGGTGGACACCGTGCATCACCCCACGCCGAAACAGCGCGAACTGGTGTACGCGCATAGCACGGGCCATGTCGGCGGCTTCATTGCCGAGGACAATCCAGTGCGCCAGACCCTTGGCAAAACCGTGGCGAATTTTCGCGGCAGCCAGGACGGCTCCGGCGGCCACGCTCACCATCCCGGCAATTTTCTGATGGCCTGTCTCACGGGCGACCGGCGTTTCTTCGAGGTTGCAGAAATGGCCTGCTGGAATCAAGCCACGCGCTACACCCCGATCTTCAATTTCAGCATTGAACGTTCGGCCGGCTGGTCTTTGATGAATGCCGTGTACGCCTACAACTTTACCGGCAATCCCTACTACCTCAATGCAGCCAAGATTTACTTCGAAGTGATCAAGGCCAAGCAGAATCCGGAAACGGGCTGTTTTGACCTGCCGCAGGATCAAACCGAATGTGATTGCCCGGACAAGAAGGATCATCGCGGCGGCAAGGCCTTTGCGACCGGCGTGCTGCTGCACAGCCTGGCGCGACTCTATGAAATTGATCGGGACCCCGCTGTCAAAGACGTGATTGTGAAATGCGCGGACTGGCTGCTGGATCATTCGTGGAATGAGAAGGCGCGCGGTTTCCGTTACAAGACCGGCTGTCCCAAATACGCCAATCGCGGCTGGTACTCCGTCATTGTCACCGAAGGCATCGCCTATGCGGGCGAACTGACCGGCAATCCTCGCTATGTGGATTTTCTGGTTCGGACTGTCGGGCCGCATCTGCGCAAGAGCACCGGCAGCGGCTATAGCTCAGGCAAGAGCTTTACGCAGTTCTATCGTCATTTACCGCATCTGCTTTATTATCTGCGCAAGCATGGCATTACCGAGACCTCGCCGACCTTCGCCGGCACGACGTTCTTTGACCGCAGCATGCTCCTGGTCAACGCGCAGGGTGAGGCGCGGCTGCGCCTGCCCGTGGACAACGGTATGAGCAAGGACCTCGCCGGCGAAATCATCATTGACGAGCCTGGTGGCGGGCAAGCCACGCCCATGCGCGCTACGTGGACGGCGCCGGCCAGCGTGTCATACAGCCCCGACATTGCGCTGAAGGGCCTGAAGCCCGGCGCGACCATTCGTGGCCGTGTCCTGCTGGGTGGCAGCAGCTTCCCCTTCGCGCTGAAAGCCGTGACCCTGCCGGCGGCGCCGACCATCGGCAAGAAGGTCGGCTTCCTGGGCGGCGAGAAGCATTTTTCACTGGCGGCGCTGCGTGGCGCCGGTTTGCAGCCGACGCTGTTGGAGGACCTGGCCAAGGATTCACTGGATGGCTTTGGCGCAGTGATTGTTGGCGGCGACGCCCTGGGCGTGAGTACGCCGATGCTCACCACGACGACAGCCGCCGCGTTGCTGGCCTTCGTTGAAGCCGGCGGCAAGCTGGTCTTCTTCCAGCTCAACGACAGTTATTGGGATGGCGGCTGGCTGGATGCGACCCTCGAAGTGGTGGAGCCCGATGATGTCGCCGCCGAGATTACTGTGCCGGCGCACCCGCTTTTTGCGGGCGTGTCGGATATTGCCGGGGCAAAGTGCTATGACAGCATTCTGACTGTGGACCCCAGCTGGACGGTGCTGGCGCGTGACCGCAGCAAACGGCCCTGCATCTGCGAGCTGAAGAGAGGCAAGGGCACGGTGCTGGTGATCAATCCGTCCTTTGACCGCGTGCTGCACCCGCAGGAAGCCAAGACGCTTGGCGTGCCGGAAAATGTCAGCTGGCAGTTGTTGCGGAATCTTGTTGCCTGGGTACAGTAGCCGGCGGCTGAGCTTTTGGTTATGAAACACCGCAAAACAAACTGGCGCGGCAGCGGGCGTTGGGTAGGGACGGCTTTGCTTGTCCTATGGATTTTCCCCCAAGCCGGCGCCGCGCCTGCAAACTCCCAGTCACAACGAGGACCTATGAGCGCATTTACCCTTACTGCCTTGAACTCCGCGAAATTGAATGGTTACCTTGGTGAAAAACTGGCTTTGTGTCTGGAGCGCCGTATTAAGGCCGAGGATGTTGATGGCCTGGTGGAGCCCTTCCGACATCGCGAGGAACGCAGGCTGTGGCATACGGAATTCTGGGGCAAGTGGATGCTTGCCGCCGTGCCCGCCTACGAATACAGTGGTGATAAGGCCCTCTATGAACAAATCCGCAGCTCTACCCAGGCGATGATCGCCACCCAGAGCGCCGACGGCTATATCGGCAATTATCCTGACGATGGTCGCCTGCAAGGCTGGGACATCTGGGGCCGCAAATACACGCTGCTGGGCTTGATGGGCTATTACGACCTCAGCAAGGAGCCGCAGGTCCTCCAGGCGGCCTGCCGGCTGGCGGACCTGTGCATCAAGGAGCTCGGTCCGGGCGCCGAAGTGAACATCGCCAAGACGGGCATGCACCACGGCATGGCCAGTTGTTCCATTTTGGAGCCATTCATGCGCCTGTACCGTCGTACCCGCGAAGAGCGTTACCTGGAGATGGCGCGGCACATCGTTGCCTGCATCGAGGGCCCGGATGGGCCGCAGCTGATCAAAAAGGGCTTGGCCGGAGTGCCGGTGGCCGAGCGCTTTCCGCTACCGGAGAAATGGTGGAGCTGGTACAACGGCCAGAAATCCTACGAGATGATGTCCTGTTATCAGGGCATGTTGGAGATGTACGAAGAACTCGGCGAAGAACGGCTGCTGCGCGTCTGCGACCGGATCGCCAAGGACATTATTGCCACGGAGATCAATATTGCGGGTTCCGGCGCGTCCTGCGAATGTTGGTATTATGGCAAAAAATGGCAGACGGAGCCCGCCATACACATGCAGGAGACCTGCGTAACCGTCACCTGGATGAAGTTCTGCCAGACCCTGCTGCGCCTGACCGGCGATGTTGTCTATGCCGAAGAGCTGGAAAAGACGACCTACAACGCCTTTTTGGCGTCCTTGAATCCCGATGTGTCCTCTTTCTCCAAGTACTGCCCGCTGGAGGGCATTCGCGGCGCCGGCGTCGGCCAATGCGGTCTGGAGATCAACTGCTGCATTGCCAACGGCCCGCGCGGTTTCTTCATGCTGCCTGAAGCCGCCATCATGAGCAACGCCGAGGAGCTGGCGGTCAATCTCTACGAGGACTTGCAGGCCCGGGTCACGCTCAAGGATGGCTTGGAGGTCGCGATAGCCATTACTGGCAACTACCCGGTGAACAACAAGGTGCAGATTGCCGTGACGCCGTCGGCGACAGCGACTTGGGCGCTGCTGCTGCGGATTCCGGCGTGGAGCGCGTTGACGGCGGTGACAATCAATGGCGCGGCAGTGGAGAACGTCAACGCCGGCAGCTATTGCCGTATTGCCCGCGCCTGGCAGGCCGGCGACGTGGTCGAGCTGGTCTTTGATTTCAGCTGCCGGGTCGCTGAACTGAACCGCTGTCTGGCTTTGCAGCGCGGACCGCTGGTGCTGGCTCGCGATACCCGTTTCAATGACGGCGCCATTGACGCGGCCGTGCTGGCGCCCGGCGAGCAGCCACTGGAACTGGTGTCGGCGCCCGCTGCCGCAGCGGCTGCCGGCGTATGGCAGGCTTTTACGACGAAGCTGGTCAATGACCTCAACGCCGAGGGGCCTGCCGGCGGACCGCAAGAGGTTCATTTCTGCGATTACGCTTCGGCCGGCAACACGTGGAGTGCCGCCTCGCGCTATCGCGTCTGGCTGCGCAAGGGCCTGCGCGTCGCCATCGGCGACCATCTGCGCTGACAAGGCTCCTTGCTGCCTGCGCCGTGAGTGCTGAATGGAGGAAACGATGAGTGACGACGCCCTGCAGCAAGCCCAGGCCAGCGTCCGCGCCGGTGAAGCGCGGGCAATGGCCTGCGAGGCGCGGCCGCGCTGGCATTTCACGGCGCCGGCCTACTGGATGAACGACCCCAATGGCGTCATGTACCATGGGGGCTACTATCATCTTTTTTATCAGCACAATCCCTTTGCGGACAGCTGGGGGCACATGCACTGGGGCCATGCGCGCAGCCGTGATTTGCTGCGCTGGGAGCATCTGCCCATCGCCTTTGGTCCGTCGGCGGAGTTGGGCGAAGAACATTGTTTTTCGGGTTGCGCGGCTTTTCCGGCCACTGGTCGCCCCATGCTTTTCTACACCATGGTACCGCCCAAAGACAGTCCGCGCGGTCATGAACAATGGGCTGTGTTGGCTGAAGACGACGAACTCAGGCGCTGGCGCAAAGACCCGGCCAATCCCATTCTTTGTCGCGGTCGCGATGGCACGCCGCAATTCGAGGCAGCCTGGCGCGATCCCTTCGTGTTCAGCGCCGCCGGTCGGCAATTCATGGTTCTTGGCGCGGCCATGCCGGGCGAAAAGGGCCGGCGGGGCGTCGCCTTGTGGGAGAGCGACGATCCGCAGCTGAAGCGCTGGCGTTACCGCGGCTGGCTTTTCGCTCCCGAAGATACGGACATTCGTTTCTTCGAGTGCCCGAATTTCTTTCCCGTTGGCGACCAGTGGCTGCTGCTGTCATCGCCCTACGGGCCCGTGCATTATTGGCTGGGTGACTTTTCGCCGGAGCGGGGATGCTTCACGCCGCATAGCAGCGGTCTGCTTGACGGCAGCGCGGATTACTATGCGACCAATGTTATCATGAATGATCCCAAAGGACGTCTGCCTCTGCTGGCCTGGGGGCGGGGCTTTCCCGTCGGCATGGGCTGGAATGGCTGCCTCGCCATGCCGCGAGAAGTCACCCTGAGTGCCGCCGGACGCTTGCGGGTCCGCCCCCTCAGCGAGATGATTAAACTGCGCGGGGCAGAATGGCCGCCGGCAGACAGCCAGGCTGCGGATAGTACGGCCCGCGTTGTCGAACTGCCATCCGGCGAATGCGAAATTGATCTCCGCGGCAGTATGCCCAACAGTGGTTTGACCCTGGCGCTGAGCAGCGTGCCCCAGCCGCAAAAGAGCGTGTCATTGCACATCGCCGACGGTCGCTGGTCCTGCCTGGATAAAAACGCCGCGCTGCCCGACAGCGCCGAAGCTGACTTCGCTCTGCGTCTCTTCCTCGACCGCAGTTTTCTTGAATGCTGCTGGGGCGATGGTGAAGCCTGGCTGACCAAGGCCATTCCCTATCTGCCCGCGCCCATCAGGCTGAGCATCAGCGCCGGGAATAGTAACGGTGACGCCGGCCCGACGCCATCGGAGCAGGGCGCCCTCGCCGCCATGAGTTTGCGCGCCTGGCCACTGGGCTGATGTTGCAGCTGAGCTATTGGCCTTATTGCTGCATGGCCTGCCATTCGCTCGTTTTTTCAGCAATGAAGGCCACGATGGCTGCGTGTTCATCGCGGCCGTTGCCGGTGACGGCCATGGGCGCGGCGAAAGCGAAGTGTATGGCGTTTTCGGGGTGCAACGGGCCGAATTCGCTGAAGAGCCATCCGGGCGTCATAAAGTCGGTCTTGAGGGCGAATGGCAACACTTTCACGCCGGCGCTCTTTGCCAGCTTGGTGCCGATGCTGTTGAAGTTTTCAGCCTTGAACTGCTGTTGTCGAGTGGCTTCGGGAAAGATCAGCACGGACTGCCCTGCGGCCAGGCGTTTTTTGCCTTCGTCAAGAATGATCTTGAAGTCTTCGCGGGGATTCTTGCGATCAACGCCGATGGCGTCCATCGCGCGCATGGCCGCACCGAGGAAGGGCACCTTGAACAAACTCCGTTTGACGACGTAGGTGAAATCCAGGCGCGGCGAAATCATCGCGTTGAGAAGGGCAGTTTCCACAGAGCTCATGTGGTTGCCCACCAGCACATAAGGGCCGTCCTCACAACGCAGATGGTCCAGACCGCGAATGTGTATCTGCGCGCCGAAAGACTCGAGGATACGCAGATTGCGCTCACTGAAATAGACTCGCCGTGAACGGTCCAACTCGCCGCGCCGGGCGCATTTGTTCAGTTGATAATAATTATGCGCAAGGCATAAAAAAAGCGCCGCCCGGGAATTGCCCGTCCAGCGGGCGAGAGCGCAACGGGGCTGTGGCTTGGTGTCGTAGCTATCTTGCTTCAGCGCATAGGCCATTTTTTGTTCATTTTCTCCCTTCTCCGCACCAGACGTGGACAACGGGTAATAAGTTGCCGGGGCGGAGGCAATAATATACCCGCCGAAGCGGCTTCTGCGGCATGGCGGTGAAATGCGTCAGGGAGAGTGGGTAAGCGGTACTCGTTGATAACAGCCATTTCCTGCTGCCTTTGATTTTCAGCGCCGAAGGCGCGGCCTAAGATAGCCCAGGGCAAGCGCCCGCAGGGCGCGTCGCCCTGGGTAAGGTCCACACCCGGAAAGAGCCCTGACGGGGCGACCTAAAAAAGTACCGCTTGGGACGCAAGGCGTAAAATGAAGAAGACCTTGCATGGGTTCCATTGCCCCTTTGGCTCCAGTCAGCTTTGCCGACTGGAGCCAAAGGGGCCGAGGAACACGAACATAAACGGTGCTCCATCCAGGGCGACGCTCCGCCTTCGGCGTTGCTTTGCCCTGGGCTATCATAGCTCGCGCTTTCAGCGCTCAAATACCAGGGAGAAGATGTTTTGGCGGTAGGACGGTCAGAATGACCGCAGGAACAGAGTTATCAATGGGTGACCGCTTACCTTTTTTACCCTTGTGATAGCTGCTGGGTGTTTGCGCCTGCGTTGCCGGCGGGTATTGTAAGCGCCAAGGCGTCTTTGCCGTGCCAACGTGGTCTATAATTCGCTGCAACAGCGGGAAAGGTCCAGTCATGCATAAGCTATCACTGAATGGTCAATGGGAATGCCGTCGTTGTGGTACAGAGCAGGTTATTCCGGCGACAGTGCCGGGCGTCGTGCACTTGGATCTTTTGCGCGCTGGTCTGCTGGAGGATATGAACTGGCGGGATAACGAGCGAAAGCAACAGTGGATCGCTGAGACAGACTGGCTCTACAGCCGGGAATTCAAAGTAGATGAAGACTTTTTCAGCTGCCAAAACATCCTGCTTCGCTGTGAGGGCTTGGACACCTTGGCGGACGTCTTGGTCAACGGCCAGAAACTTATGCATGCAGACAACATGTTTCGCACCTGGGAAGTTGACGTCAAAGAACACCTGCATGTCGGCGTCAACCGCCTTGAAGTGCACTTTTATTCGCCGGTGCCCTATATGGCCGAGCG
>JAAZKQ010000680.1 GCA_012799755.1 Lentisphaerota bacterium
AAGAGGCGACAGGAAAGCGCAAACACACCGGCCTTCCTGCACCAAGCAGCCTACTCTCAAAAAATCTGCGCAAATCTGCGTAATCTGCGGATAAAAAATGTCTGTTATCAATGAGTGACCGGCTACGACCGATTACGCAGGGCAATACGGTAAAAACTGGATTTTTGGGTAAAAACAATTAGTTTAGAACGTTTTTTTCGCGAAGCGCGGACCAATTTGCCGAAGTCGCGGCAGTGCCGCCATCGGATATGCGTGCTTTCTCGGCTGCTCATGCAGCAAGCTTAGGCAGAAATAGTTCGTGGCGCTACTTGCTGTGACTGTGCCGCTGCTGCCTCCGCGCTGTCCCCGTAACGGCCCATCGTGCCTCGCCATCACTTACAGCCAAGGACTCCCTGAGGAGCTAGACGAATATGGGCTTACGCATAGCCGGAACCGGGATGTTCGTCCCAGAACGCATTTTGACCAACGCCGACCTGGAGAAAATGGTTGATACCAGCGACGAGTGGATCACAACGCGCACGGGCATTAAAGAGCGGCGCATCGCCGACCCGGAGGTAGCCACCTCCGACTTGGCCTACCATGCCGCGCTCCAGGCGCTGGATATGGCCAACACCGCGCCCGAAGAACTCGACTTGATTGTCGTGGCGACGACGACACCGGACCGAATGTTTCCCAACACCGCGTGCTTGCTGCAAGCAAAACTCGGCGCCGGTCCCTGTATGAGTTTTGACATTGAGGCGGCCTGCTCCGGCCTCCTTTACGCGCTGGATGTGGGCCACGCCCTGCTCAAGGCCCGCCCGTCCTACCGGCGGGCGCTGGTGGTCGGCAGCGAAAAGCTCTCGGCTTTTACCGACTGGAGCGACCGCAATACCTGCGTGCTGTTCGGCGATGGCGCCGGCGCCATGGTGCTCGCGCAAGACGATGATAGCGAAGGTGATTTCTACTTGGCCAGCAAGCTCTCGGCTGACGGCCGCTATGCGGACATCTTGCAAATGCCCGCTGGTGGCAGCGCCCTACCGGCAAGCGCCGCGACCGTCGCCGAGCGTCAACATTACATCCGCATGGGCGGTTCCAAGACCTTCCAGATGGCCGTGGCGTTGATGGCCAACACATGCAGCGAACTGCTGCAACAAACCGGCACTACTCCCGAGCAACTGCGCTGGCTCATACCCCATCAGGCCAATGAACGGATTTTGACGGCGGTGGCGACTCGCCTCAACATGCTTGACCGCGTTTATGTGAACATCGCTCGCTATGGTAACACCTCGGCGGCCAGCATCGGCCTGGCGCTCGACGAATTGAACCGCGCCGGCGAGATCAAACGCGGCGACCTGCTCTTGCTGACGGCTTTCGGCGGCGGCCTGACTTGGGCCGCGCAACTGCTGCGCTGGTGACGACAAGCGCACAGCGCAGCTGCAAATTCGTTCCATCAGTCTCAGGCGCCCCCTGGGACCGGCCAATATCAATCACAGACCGCTTATCAATTTGCCATTACTTGGCGCCGCAGCGCGCCAGGTTGTATACTCCTATGAAACCCGCCGTCTAGTCAGCCACCTATAGGTGCCGTGGGTTTCCTGCAAATTGTCCGCGGTGTATTCCCCACCGGGGTGGTGGTGACTGAAATGGCGAACTCCAGCATTTGACTTTTTCGTCCCCAACAGTAGTGTCTGCATCATGTGGAGCGGTTTTCCTTAACGTTGCCCAGGGGTATCTGGAGAGTGGGAAAGCCGCTTCACTTTTCTGCTTACCGTAAGGACCATTGGCTGTCCCGCAGCCCTCGGAGCGTCATGGAGGCTGACCCGCTGTCTCAGCGGCGGGGTGGCACCCGGCGACGCGGCAGCGGTCGGGTCCGCTGCGGTAGCGACTGGGGCCTTGGCTGCGGCTGGACCTGCTCGCCTGTGAGGGGTGCTGCCTGTGGCACTGGCTGAACCTGGCGCGGCGACGCTGGCTGAGACTGAGTCTGCACATCTCCGGGCCGGGGCGGCAAACGCGTTGCCAGCAGCATTTCAAGACGCTGTCTGAGGTAGGGGTCCGTGCAGCGCTCCAAGTAACTCGTGAGCGCCCCGCGCACCACCGGTTCGCGGACAGCCCGCATCAAACCCTCGGCGGCCGTCTGCTGAATGGCTGCATTGCTGTCCTCCAAGCTGAGCAAAAGTATGTCCCGCCAGCCGGGTATCTGCCGAGCGCCAAGCAGTTGCAGGGCTTGCTGACGCACGGGCACACTTTCGTCCAAGCAGGCATCAAGAAGCAACTCGCCTGCCTCGTCCGGCGTCAGATTCGCCGTACAGCGCAAGGCAAGCTTGCGCGCTTCGGGATTGCGTTTCTGCAGCAGCTGCCGCAGAGCCGCCGCGCTCAATTCGCGCTGCCGTTGCTGCAAGACCACGCCGGCAGCCTGCACCACGGCATCAGCGTCGTCGTCCAAGCAATCAATATAAAATGCCAGGCTGCGTCCTTTAACGCCGGTAAACTGCCCCATTCCCAGCTGGCGAATGGCTATGGCGCGCAGTGCCGCCGGGCCGCTGTCAGCCAACTCGTCATACACCGGCCCGGCTGCATCGGGATAGACACTCAGCACCCGCAGCAACTGCGCGCGATCATCCACCGGCACCGTCTCGTCATGGATCAATTCAATCACGAGCGGCAGCGCCTCCGGGATCTGCTGTGCCGCGTAGAGCCGCACGGCCTCAATGCGCACAGCGAGCACCTCATCGCGAGCCAAGGTCTGCAAGATTGCCGTGCCGGCGGCGCCAAGGCGCGCTGCCGTTCGTGCCAATTCTCCGCGTACACGCGGGTCAGCATCAGTCAGCAGGGGTTGCAAGGCGTCAATGCGCTCCTCCTCCGGCCCGGGCAAGGACGCATAGGCCTGCAAAGCCAACACCCGAATCTCAACTGACGGATCCAGGAAAAATCGCTCCAAGCGCGCACGGTCGAGCACGCCGGGATAAAATCGCGCTGCGGACAGGACATTGCGCCGCACCGAGGCATCTTCGTCCCCCAGCGCTTCATTCAAAGCCTGTGCCGCGAACAGTGCCGCCTGCTCTTCGCTCCCCGTGACAGCCTTGCCGTCCGCTCCCGGCGCTACTGGCGTTCTCGGGCGCCGGGGGCCCGGTTGACTGGGCATCAGCAGCACCCGTCCCATACCCACGCTGATTTCCCCGAGCATGGACGAAGCAATGCGGCGAATATGCACATCGGGATCGCCAAGCAGGCGAAAGACTTCCCAGCGCGCTGCCGGGGAGAGCATCCGATCCTCTTCGGTGAGCGACACCAGCGCGCTGCGCCGGACAAGCGCGTCGGGATCGCGCAAACAAGCAAGCACGGCTTCCTGCGCCACCGGCGCCTGATATTTGCCGATGACCATCGCCGCCCGCCGGCGTGCCTCCACGTCGCTGCTGCGTAAATCTCGCAGGCAACGCGCAATAGTCTCTTCCTCGCTCTCGTTTTGCGCTGGAATCGGCGCTGGGGCGGCAGGCGCCGCGGCTTGTTGCGCGTGGGCGGTCGCGATGCCCAGCAGGAGAAAAAGTAACGCCAGATGGGTCACGACGCTCCGCATTCCATGCAGCTTCTGTGTCTTGTCAGCCATCAAGCGTCCTGCTCACTTCTTGCCCGGTATCAGCATCGCGACCATCATTCGAAAAAACGCCGGGCCTTTTTCATAAAAGCATTCCAACGCGGGTGGACATTTTTATCCTTTTCGCAAAGTTCGGCGAATTCTTGCAGCTTCTGCTTTTGCGCGGCATTGAGATTGGTCGGCACTTCGACAATGACGCGCACATACTGGTCGCCGCGACCACGGCCGCGAAGGAGTGAGGGCACGCCTTTGCCGCGCATGCGCAATTCCGTCCCCGACTGAATGCC
>JAAZKQ010000681.1 GCA_012799755.1 Lentisphaerota bacterium
CATCCGGCCCGCGCCTGCTGGTCGAGCCGGAAGTGCTGTCCCTAGGCGAGCTCGACACCTCGACGGGGCAGCGCATCTTCCCAGCCCTCTTCACCTTGAAGAACGACGGCGACGCCCCCTTGCGTCTTGAGACACCCCGCGCCGGCTGCGGCTGCACCAAAGTGCAGTTGGCAAAATACGAGCTCGCGCCGGGAGAAAGCACCGAGTTGAAGGCGACGCTTGATGTCACCGGTCGCTATGGTTCGCAGCGCTTTTCCATCTTCGTCCCCAATAACGCCTCGGCGACTCCCGACCGTCTCGTCATCGAAGCGACGGTGCCGGACACCCGCACGGGCTGGGAGCTTATATCTCCGCACCTATCCCTGAACGATGACGCCACCACCCGCCTGCATATACGCCATTTTGACAAAGACCGCGAGTTGCGCATCACGGCGCTGGAGCTTCCCGAAGGCTGCGAAGTGGCCACGTCTCTGCCTCTCGTCATCGCCGCCGGCGGACGAGGACGGCTTGATATCCGTTGCCGCCAGAATCTCGACTCTTCTAAAGAGAGGCTACCCTTTGCGATTTTCAGCGATCATACAGATAAGCCCCGTGAGAATGGCTGGCTGCTCATTGCCAATAAGCCAACGCCGCCAACGCCGCCGCCAGGTGCGACGACGACGTCAACCGCGCCGCCGGCGGCCACCGCCAAGATTCTGCCGATTGAAGCCGCAATACTGAAGGACTTGATCAAGTCCATGCAGGTCGTCAATGATTTAGTTTTGCTTGATATTCGTCCACATGAAGACTTCAAGCGCGGACACATTCCGCGCAGTATATGTTATCCCTCTACCGAATGGCAGCTGGCGCAGCCTCCCTGGCCGGCCTCGGCGATACTGATCGTCATCGCTGACCGCGACGAAATGGCCGCCAAGGCCGCCGAGCTGCTGGCGACGAGCAAATGCCGGCATGTGCTCATCCTCAGCGGAGGTATTGGCGCTTGGACGGATCAGCTGACCACGGATGGGCCGTAACCACGAAACACACGGAAGGTTTTTTTAACCGCCAAGACGCCAAGAACGCCAAGGAGGCACTTTTTTAACCACGGAAGACACGGAATACACGGAAGCTTTTTTACCACGAAAAACACGAAAGTTTTTTAACGCGGAATAAACACGGATGGCCTAAACGCGCAAGCGCCACGAAAAACACGAAAAACACGAAAGTTTTTTAACCACGGAAGACACAGAACACACGGAAGAAGGTTTTTTCATCGCAAAGCAAGCTCGGAGAGCTGGCACCATGAGTAACCCCAGGTGAAGCGAAGCGGAACCTGGGGTGGAGCCCCCCCCAAGCCTGAGCCTCGGAGAGGCGACACTAAAACGTTGACTAGAAGAAAATCTTTCCTAAAAAACAAGAAGTTGGTCGTTAGTAGTACACCGTCCACCCTGTCCACACTCTCTGCGCCGTAGGCGCTTAACCATGCTTAACCCCATCAGGGTGCCCCACAGGGGCACTAGCGAAAAACCTAGCATTTTACACCATGATCAATAAGCGCTTATCAATCTGGCTCTTGCTGCTGCTGACATTGGCCTGGCCACTGCTCGGCAAGGTCCGCATTAACGAAATCATGTTCGATACCGGCACTGATCCAGACGCCGAATTCATCGAACTGTACAACGAAGGCCCCGGCAGCGTTGACTTGCAGAACTGGAGCCTGGTGGTTGACGGAACGACGCTCGTGACTTTCCCGAACAGCCTGCCCCTGGCGGCTGGAGACTACCTGGCCGTGTTCGTGGGCAGCCCGACTACCCCCCCGGCCGCGTCCTATTCGCTGGGACTGACTGAGCCGGCCATCGGCGACACCGGCAGCGAGATTCTGCTGCAAGACGACAATGGCGATCCGCATGATTACATCGCCTACGGCGCCGTGTCGGCGAACCCGCCGTCACCGCTCGTCTTTCCGTCGCCGATCAGCCCCGGCAGCTGGATAGCCGGGGATGGCCTGGCTTTTATTGAGCCGGACGGTACGGACAGCGACGCACCCGGGCAGTGGATCAATCGCCGCGGCGACCATGTGACGCCCGGAGCAGTGAATACACAACAGCCCGCGCCCACCATCAGCTATGGCACTATCACGGTGCCTGGCAGCTTCCCCAATGTCAATGCCTGCGATGAAATCGAAGTGCCTATCAATGTGAACTACAGCCACGAGACGCCGATCTTTGATGCCAACCTCAGCTTCACGGTGCCGGGGGGCTTCTTCTTTGCGTCTGCCGGCGCCGACGGCGTTTTTGACGCCACAACTCGCAAGGTGAGCTGGTCCTTGGGCGCTCTCAACGGCAACAAGTCGGTCAGCGTACGCGTGCGCCCGAGTTGCTCAACGACGAGCGGCCAGTTCATCGGCGAGGGCTTAGCGCTGTCATTCTTGCGCTTTGCCGGCCAGTCTCCCGCACCGACCGTGAGTGGCAGCAACGCCACCCCCAGCTTCAACGTCAGCGCACCCGCGTTGACAGTGACCATGACCGAGTACGGCACCGGCAATAGCGCCATTGTCGCTGACATCTCTACCTTGGTGGAATTCCAAATTGAGGTCAAGAATACAGGCTCAGCTCCCATGACCGGCGCCGGCGCCTACATGACCTTGCAGCTGAAGCCGGACCTCTTGTTCGTTGGCTTCCGCAAAAACGGCCCGACCGGTGACCCGGTGGATTATTTGGACATTGACGTTCCCAATGGCATTTTCACCGGTTGGACCGGCGCCATGGACCCAGGCGATACACGCAGCTTCTATGTCAAGGCGATGAACGTCGGTTGCGCTGAAATCCTGGGCAGCGCCAAGATCGCGCTGGGCTGGGGCTGCGGGGACGGCGTGCCGCTCGAGACGCCGGGCAGGCAGACACGCAGCATTGGAGCCAATACCAGCATTTCGGTTCTCTGCCCGCCGACGCTCACCTTTGCGGCGCCCAGCGGCGCACCGCCAGTCTACATGGGCTGCCAGGATGTCACCCACAATATCATCATGCACAACCCCAATGGCGTGCCGCTTAGAGTGACTGGACTTGAACTCAATCTGCCCACCGACACCTACTGGATTTCCTCCAAAATCGGCGCCACTGACGTCGGCACCTACGACCAGCCGAGCAAAAAGCTGACTTTCACTGCGGCGGAACTCACTGGCGGCACCGGCGAAATCGCTGCTAACGGCACCATCACCGTCGTGCTGGTCATGCGTCCAAACTGCGTTGCCAACACGGATCGGCAAGCTTCTGGCGTCTTCAACTACGAGTTTGGCTGCCTGAACTGCGGTTGGCTGCCTGGCTCAGTGAGCACCGAGGGCAGGGGCGTTCCCTTGCGGCAGCCAGCGCTGGCGGTCACCGTACAAGACCCGAACAACCCCGACAAAACAACTGTCTTGGCAGAACGCGGCGAAACCGTGACCTTTAAGGTCGTCGTCGTCAACAATGGCATGGGTGACCTTAACACGGCCAGTGAGGGAGGCGGCTGGGTGCAGCTGCTTAGCGTTGGCAACGGCCTGGCCTTGCAGGGCGTCACCGATATCACCGGCGGCACACCCGGCAC
>JAAZKQ010000682.1 GCA_012799755.1 Lentisphaerota bacterium
TCGCCGGCGAATGGCAGCTGGGGCAGCCACGACCGCTAGCCGACCAGCTGGTCTGGCCGGATGAAGCCACGCGGCTGCGGCTGGATTGTCAGGCGCTGCGCCAGTGGGACAGCAGCATACTCCTCTATTTGCGACCGCTGTGGGAAGAATGTCGGCGCCGTGACATCGTCCTTGATCCCGAGGGCCTGCCGCCGGGACTGCGGCAGCTCTACGAGCTGGCCACCGCAGTGCCGCCGCCGCCGGGGCAGGGCGGTCCGGCAGAGCGGGGTTTTGTCAGCCGGGTGGGTGACGGTGCCAGGCAAGTGTTGGGTTCGGCATTGCGGGTTTGTTCTTTTGTGGGCGATTTGTGCGTGGCCTTGCTGAAGCTGTCTCTAGGGCGGGCGCGCATGCGGCTTGGCGATCTCATCACAGAGTGCGCCAAGGCCGGCTACCAGGCGCTGTTCATTGTGTCACTGATCGGCTATCTCATCGGTCTGATCTTGGCTTTTATCGGCGCCATACCGCTAAAGTGGTTTGGGGCGCAGATTTATACGGCGAGCTTGATTGGCATCGGCATGTTGCGTCTGATGGCTGCGGTGATGGTCGGCGTGGTCATGGCCGGGCGGACAGCGGCGTCCTACGCGGCTGAACTGGGCACCATGCAGACCAATGAAGAGATTGACGCCCTGCGCTGCATGGGTGTGCAACCGATGGAATTCCTCGTCCTGCCGCGCTTTCTGGCGCTGACCCTGATGATGCCGTTGCTCTGTGTTTATGGCGACATTCTCAGCATTGCCGGCGGTCTCACGGTCGGCGTGTTCTATCTGGATTTCAGCGCGACGCAATTTTGGGAGCATCTGCTGCAGACCACCCGCCTGCAAGACCTCTATGTGGGCATCTTCACGAGCTGGATATTTGGGATGTTGTTGGGTGTCTGCGGTTGCTACCAAGGCATGAATTGCGGGCGGGATTCCGCCGCCGTCGGCCGCGCGACAACTTCCGCCGTGGTGAGCAGCATCGTCTGCATGGTTCTTGCCACCGCTATCATCACCGTGCTGACTGTGTTGTGGAAGATATAGGGGGAGGGCGCAAACATGGCAGAGAACAACAGCAGCCAGGACAACAGTCCGCCGCCCATTGAAGTCCGCGATTTGACCATGGCCTATGGCGAACGGGTCATCATTCGTGACATGAATTTTGTGGTGCCGGCCGGCGAGATTTTTATTGTCATGGGCGGCAGCGGCTGTGGCAAAAGCACCCTCCTGCGCCATTTGATCGGCCTGATGGCGCCGGCGAAAGGCCGGGTTTATCGTGATGGCGTTGATTTTTGGTCACTGTCCGGCGTTGAGCAGGATCGCGTGAAACGCCGCTCGGGGATACTCTTTCAGAGTGGCGCGTTGTGGAGTGCCATGACGCTGGCGGAGAACATCGCTTTGCCGTTGCGTGAGTTCACTCGCTATCGCGAGAAGGAGATACGCGAGATTTGCGAGCTGAAGTTGTCGCTGGTCGGCTTGGCAGGCTTTGGCGATTACTATCCAGCGGCAATCAGCGGCGGCATGCGCAAGCGCGCGAGCTTGGCGCGGGCGATGGCCCTTGATCCCGAGGTGCTCTTTTTTGACGAGCCATCAGCTGGTTTGGACCCGCTCAGCGCCCGGCGTCTGGACGAGCTGATTCTGGCCTTGCGCGAGAGCCTTGGCGCGACCATTGTGGTCATCACCCACGATCTTGCCAGCATCTTCGCCATCGGCAGCATGGCAATTTTTCTTGACGGCGGCAGCAAGGCCATCACTGCCTGCGGCCGTCCCCGGGAGCTTCTAGACACGAGCAGCGACCCGACGCTGCTTGATTTTCTCACTCGCGGCGAGCACCACGCCGACCGGCCCGCAGCGCGGACTGACGGCTCAACCAAGGTCTGATTTTCTATTAAACAATGGTGGGCAGCATGGCAAAAAAAATCAGTTCAACGATGATTGGCGCCTTTGTACTTTGCGCGTTGGCGATCTTCATCTGGATACTCTTTTTGCTTGGCGGCAAGAGTCTCTTTTCGCGTACGGTGATTTATCACATGTACTTTGACAAGTCGGTCAAGGGCCTGAATTTGGGTGCGCCGGTCATGTTCCGCGGTGTGCGTATTGGAGAAGTGACTGACATCCGGCTGCAACCCTACAGTCTGGAAGGTGATGACCTGATCAGCTGGCCAATCCAAATTACCGTCGAATTGACCACGAATAGCATCAATGCCGACTATGACGCCGACGCGGAGCGCTGGTCGCCGCTCGCTCAGGCCCGGGCCAAAGCGCTCAGCATCAGCCAGGCGGAAGACCGCATGAACGAGTGGTTCCTGCGGCTCGTCCGTGACTACGGCATGCGCGCACAGCTGCAATCGCTGAGCCTGGTGACTGGGCAGCTTTACATTGAGTTGAATTTTTTTGAAGATTCGGTCGTCAACGGTCAGATTTTGGCCGACCTTGAACGGCACATCCTGCCTACCCGGGTGTCGGCTTTTGAGCGTTTCTTCATGAGCTTGAGCAAGAAGGAATTCGGCGAACAGATGGACTCCATGCAGCTGGTGCTGGCCATCATCAGCGATTTCGTCAAGCGCGGCGATGCCGAGAAGGTGCTGAAAAACATCGTCGAGATTTCCGAGAACACCCGGAAGCTAAGCTCGTCCGCGAATCTCTTCTTGGTGCCGGCCATCGGCACACTCTCAGGTGTGCTGGAGAAGGCTGATCGGGCGATTACGGGAATCGAAGCGCGCTTGCCGCAACTTCTTGAAGGCGCGGATGCGAGCATGACGACCTGGAATGACACACTGCTGCGTCTGAGCGGCAAACTGGAGGCCGTGATGAATGACACCCAGCAGCTGGTGCAGCACCTCGACCGCACAATCACGCTGGAAGAAGGGCCGGCTGCCGAGCTGGTGACGAAACTCAGCGGTACGCTTGATGGCTTGGATCAGGCGTTGGACGATGTCAGCGCTCTCTCCCGGACGCTGCAACAGCGGGCCGCGCCAAACTCGCCGATGCTGCAAGATTTGGAGGCCACACTCCAGGAGCTGAGCCGCGCCGCGCAGTCCCTCCGCGCCTTGACAGACATGCTTAAACGCCAGCCGGAAGTGCTGCTGCGCGGTAAATAAGCCCGCCACCAAGCTGGAAGTGGATGTGACTGGAACAGCAAAAACTGAGGACCAACGATGAAAATGCCGCCCGTATTGATGCTGATGGCGTCCCTGTCTTTCCTTGGCTGTACGCATTCGACGCCGACGCGCTACTACCTGCTATCGGTCGCCAGGGAACTCCAGCCCCTGCCATCGGCGTCGTCGGCGCCGGTGATGCTGCGGCAGTTGCGCTTGCCGGAGTATCTTGACCGCACGGAAATAGTGCGCCGCCGCTCGGTAAATGAGCTGGGCATCAGCGACAATCATCTCTGGGGCGAGAAGCTCGGTGTGGCGACGGCGACGACCCTGGAGCGCAATCTCGCCCAACTGCTGGGCGACAAGACCCTACTCTTCGCCGGTCGTCACAGCGTACCGGCCAACTGCCGTTGTCTCAACGTGGTCTTGCATCAGTTTGAAGCCGATGCCGACAATGTCTTCAACGCCGACGGCTACTGCTACTTGGAGAAGGCGAATGGCGCCGAATTGTCCCTGCTGTTGCGGGTGAGCCATAGTCAGCCACTGGCGGACGACAGCGTCGGCGCCTTGGTTGACGCCTACAACGACGCATTGGCCGACATTGCCAAGCAGATTGCCGCAGCCCTGACGGCGTTGCCGTAGTGCCCTCAAAGCCTGCGCTTTCGTCAGGCCCAAACTGCGCTGCTGCGGTATTTTTTCAGCGGAATATCACGAGCAAAGCTGCCAGAGTGGAAGCGGCTTCCAGCCGCTTCACCAAGCGTTCCGCTTGCCGTCCATCCCACATCACCTGTTTCCCGACCAGAGTGGAAGCGGCTTCCAGCCGCTTCGCCAAGCGTTCCGCAAAAAGCGCAATGGGACGTAGGAGACGTAGGAGACCTATGGGACCAATACTCTTCATTTTAACTATTTTTTCATGGCGCTTTGCGCCTCA
>JAAZKQ010000683.1 GCA_012799755.1 Lentisphaerota bacterium
ACATGTATTCCAGGCCGAGGGAGGGCGTCATCGGCGTGTCCTTGGGTGCATTGATGGTGATGCGCGCATCGAACATGAAGCCTTGGTTGTCCTCGCCGAGGGCGTTGTAGCCACCCTGTTTGGCCATTTCCATGCTGTAACCAAGCAGGGGCAGGGCTTGTCCGAAGAGGCGGGCGCCGACGGTGTGCAGGCTCAGGTTGCTATCCAGCGGCCAATAGGTCATGACTCTCTTGGTGTCAAGATCATCCACGTCATCGTTTACGTCATTGTACATGTAGTACAGGTCAAGATTGAACTCGGGCTTGCAACTATAGGTGTAGTAGACACCGGCGGTGAAGATGTCGCCAATCGTCAGCCGGCGGTTCCTGTCGTTGATGAAAACCGAATGGTCCTTCCACGAATCGTAGAAGGTAAATAGTGTGGCTTGGTGCTTTTCATGCGTATAGCGGTAGCTGATGCCATCATGATAGACCGTGCGCCCTTGGTCGAAGGGCGTGCCGTCAGCCAAGAGCATGCCATAAGCGAAACCGAGCTCCTGACGACCGATCCTTAAGCAGCTATTCTCGCCAAGCAGGTCAAAAAGCTCAATGTTGGCCAAGTCCAGAACCACCTCGTCGGGAAATTCCCAGTGGGCGGCGCCGTTTTCATTGTCGCCGGGACGACTGGACGTAAAATGAACCCGGTTGGCCAAGCGCAGATTCAGCTTGACATGGGGATCAAGCATTTCCATGCTGGCCCAGACGCGGGAACGTACACGCAAATACTGAATGTCGGGACCGTCGTCATGCACATTCGGCCGCGGCACGTTGCGGTCAATGATCTCCCAGCGCAGACGCACGTCGCCGCCAAGACTCAGCCGCAAACCATCGCCAAGTTCATAGCGGCGCTCCGCCAGCAACGGCAGTGCCAGGAGCAGGGCAGACAAAACAGTCATTATTTTGCGTTTGGCTAAAATCACGGCGACAATCCTCTCCCAATGGCATACTTACCCACAATTTCGTATCGGCAATGGTGCTTCGCTCGTTTGTTGCGATGAACCGAAACAACGCTACAATACCGCCGTGCCGACCGTATGCAAATGCTGTTTTTGAGAAAAAGTGGCCGGGGCAATGCAGTCGGTCACTCTTTGGTGGGGGCGCAGGGGACAAAATGGACGCCTGCTCTTTGGCCCCTCGTCCACCCAAAGGCTCATTTTCCGACCGTACTGCGGGCTTTTTGCCGGCAGCGTTATTTTTCGGGCAAGCTCACGATTGCGCGTTCAGCCTTCGCTACTCTGTTTGATATAGCGTCTATAGACATTTTTGCGCAGGAAGCGCCCGAGGCGCAAGTACCATGGCGGTGAGGCGAGACGCTTGATTTCCTGTTCGCTGAGCATGTCTGGATAGAATTTGGCGATGACTTTCGCCGTGGCGAAGAGGTCTGTTCGCCGAAAGAAGGGGAAGAGGAATTTCTCCACGCAGGGGCTGCCTTGATTCCGGCAAACGGCGGTGGCGAAATCAATCAGACATGGCTGACCGTCGTGGGTGACCATGACGTTGGTACTGCGGAAATCGCCATGGGCGAAGCCGCGGCGATGCAGCTCGGTGATGATATCTTTCAGCTTAGTGAAAAACGCTTTCGACGGCTGCCTGCCCAGGCGCTGAGTGGCGCTGAGGGGCACGGCATCAGCGAGAAACTCAATGACCAATGTGTCCTTGTCAAGCAGGGCGATGGGCTGCGGCACGCGTACGATTCCCAGTTCGCGAAGGAAGGCGAGCTTGCGGTACTCGTTGCGTAGGCAGCGCCGGGCGAAGAGCCAGCGAATCAGCAAAGGGCGATGGCGGTAACTTTTGACCAGCAGCGGCTTGGAGTCGGGCAATTCGACGCGGTAGACATCGGCATCGCCAACGGAGCGTGCAGCTTTGATGATCTCTGCGTTGGCAAGCAGGGCTGCCTCGTCAAGACCGGTAACGGCATCTCCACCTCTTGCGTGGTAGCTGACTTTGTGGGCTGATATGGTCATGGCTGAGGGCAGGGGATGAAAGTAGGACGTGGCGCTTCAGTGAATACGTCGGTTCAAGCAGTCATTCTTGCCGAAGCTTCCGCCCGCCTCCGCCCTCTTCATTTGTTAATGTGTTGTTAAAGAATTGAAAAACAAGGTGCATTGAGCACAAGTAGACATATATTACAATTTTTCTTTTTTTTATGGTCTGCATTGGTTGGAGTGCGGCAAGCCAAGCGTCGGTGGCCATGAGTGCCGCGACCCGTCAGCGCGCTAAGAATGCCGGCATTTTGACTGAATACGCCCCATCATGATACAATTTACCCAAGTAGCCAAGGCCTTCGGCACCCAGCAGGTTATTCAGGAGGCGACTTTCACCGTCCACCCCGGCGAACGGGTGGGCGTGGTTGGTCCCAATGGCGCCGGCAAAAGTACGCTCTTCGAGATGCTGTCAGGCAATATCATGCCGGACAAAGGCGAGCTGAGCTATCCGTCCAGCTTGCGTCTGGGCTATGTGCGCCAGCAGCTCCACGACGTCCCGGCAGAGATCTCGCTGATCAATTATACCGAGAACGCCCTGCCGGAACTTAATGCGATGCACGACGAAATATCGCGCCTGGAACACGCGTTGACAGCAGTGACGGGTGACGAGCAGACGCGCATCCTCAATCGCCTGGGTGCACTCCAGACCGAGTACGAGCATCTCGGCGGCTACGAGTTGCGGGCGCGCGCCGAGGCGACGCTCTCCGGTCTGGGTTTCGCCGTGGCGCGTTTTGACGACCCGTTTACGACTTTCAGCGGCGGCTGGAAGACCCGCTCGGAGTTGGCGCGCATCCTGGTGTCCCGACCGGATGTGCTGTTGTTGGACGAGCCGACGAACTATCTTGATGTCCCGGCGGTGGAATGGCTGCGAGACTACCTGAAGAACTACTCGGGCACATTGCTACTGATTTCTCACGACCGCTATTTGCTCAATTCACTCACCTCGGTGACGCTGGAGGTGATGGGCGGGCGGGTGACCCGTTACCCGGGCAACTATGCGCAGTATGTGCAGGACCGCGAAGCGCGCCACGATCAGCTCATTGCCCAGAAACGCAATCTTGACCGCCGCAAGGAGCAACTCGAACGCTTTGTGGAACGTTTCAGGGCCAAGGCCACCAAGGCCGCCCAAGCCCAGAGTCGTCAGAAGATGCTTGATAAGCTTGAGGACGTGGATATTCCCCAGGTCACGGTGAAGCCGCCGCGCATTATCCTGCCCGTGCCGCCGCGTTCCGGCCAGGAAGTCGTGCGCCTGGAACAGGCCTGCTTCTCTTATGATGGCAAGAACAAGGTGCTTGACAAGGTTGACCTTTCCCTGGACCGCGGCGAGAAGGCGGCCTTCGTCGGCCTCAATGGCATGGGCAAGACAACCCTGCTGCGGCTCATCGCCGGTCGGATGCCCCTGAGCAGCGGCAAGCTGGTCATCGGCCACAATGTCACCATCGGCTACCAGTCGCAGGATTATGCGGAAACCATGGACCCGCAGCGGACTGTGTACGAGACGGTCCGCGCCGTCTCCGCCGACCGCAGCGAGGGCGAACTGCGCAACATGCTCGGCGGCTTCGGTTTCCCCGGTGAGGCCATTGAAAAGCAGGTGCAGGTACTGAGCGGCGGCGAGAAAGTGCGGCTGGCGCTGGCCAGGCTGCTTCTACGCCCCAATAACTTCCTTCTCCTTGACGAGCCGACCACGCATTTGGACATCTACGCCCGCGAGGCTCTCGAAGATGCCCTGCGCAATTACCAGGGCACGCTGTGCCTCGTCAGCCACGATATCACCTTTGTGCGCAATCTGGCGACGACCATCTTCGCCCTCACGCCCGGCGCCGTCACCCGCTACTTCGGCAACTACGATTATTACCGCCAGAAACTCGCAGAACAAGACGCCGCCGAAAAACAGCAGGCGGCTGCTGTGGCCACCACTGCCACGCCGACGAAGGCCGCCCCGGCCACTAAGGCAGCTAACGCCGACGCCGACCTGGCCCCTGCCACCGCTGCGCCAACCATGAGTCGGCGTGACCGCAAACGCGAAGAGGCGCAAATCCGCAGCTACTTCAGCAAGGACCGTCGCAAGTGGGAAGAGGCCGTCGCCCTCCAGGAAAACACCATCACGGCCCTCGAAGAGGAACAGAACAGTCTCTACGAAACACTTGCCAAGGCTGAACCCGGAACCGACTTCGAAACCATCAACAAACGCCTCGCCGATATCAAACGCGAAATGGATGACGCCGCCTGGGCCTGGGAAGAAGCCAGCCGCGCGCTCGACAATGTCCTCCAACGCCAGGAAGAGCGCCTCGCCGCCATCGGCAATAATTCCACTTGATTGGTTCATATCACGCTGCGAGCTGCAAGCCTACGGTACGGCCGGTAAACGCGCGCTACCCCGGTGAAAGTGCGCACCGCGCCCACGGCGTCTATCGTTTTTTTGTAACCGGTCACCCATTGATAACCGTTGTTTCTGTCAGCTGCTATGGACAGTATGGACAATATGGACAGCGGGCGGGCAGGCGTTGTCGTCCATCGTGTCCATAATGTCCATGTTGCGCCGTAGGCGCTTAACCATGCTTAACCCCAGCCTTCAGGCTGGGGTGGA
>JAAZKQ010000684.1 GCA_012799755.1 Lentisphaerota bacterium
AAACACACCGGCCTTCCTACACCAAGCAGCCTATTCTCAAAAAAATCTGCGCAAATTTGCGACATCTGCGGATAAAAAATGTCTGTTATCAATCGCCGATGAAAAAGAGCTTTTGGCCTCTTTTGAATTAGGATGTTTTCGGCGGTATATTCGTTGTTTGCCGTGTCGTCTGTCTCGGCACCTGTGCGACAGGAACTCTGTGAACCGGGTCAGGTGGGGAACCAAGCAGCCCTAAGCAGCCGACTTGGGCGCCGGGATACTCCGGGGCAGGCGATACGGCTTCGTTTTTCCGGGTCAAGGACCCCATTGCCTGGTCAATGCCGGTCCGCCAGACATCCCGAGAGGACCCCTCACCATGCCCTATCAAGTTCTCGCGCGCAAATGGCGACCGCAGACCTTTGCTGAAGTCGTCGGCCAGGAGCACATCAGCCGGACGCTGAGGAACGCCATTGTGCAGAACCGCATCGGCCACGCGTATCTCTTCGTCGGTTCCCGCGGTATCGGCAAGACGACCTCCGCGCGCATTTTTGCCAAGGCCTTGAATTGCAGCAACAACGTTGACGGCGAGCCGTGCTGCCGCTGTCAGAGCTGCGAAGAGGTCGCCGGCGGCTCCTCGCTGGACGTCATTGAAATTGACGGCGCCTCCCACAACCGAGTCGAGCACATTCGCGACATTCGCGACAATGTGCAGTACCTGCCGGTGCACGGCAAGTACAAGATATACATCATTGACGAAGTGCACATGCTCACCACCCAGGCGTGGAACGCACTGCTCAAAACCCTCGAAGAACCGCCGCCGCATGTCAAGTTCATCTTCGCGACAACCGAGCCCCACAAGGTCCTGCCGACCATCGTCTCCCGCTGTCAGCGCTTTGACCTGAAGCGCATCTCAGTGCCGCTGATTGTACAACGCCTGCGGCAGATCGCCGACGGCGAGAAAATCAGCGTTGAGGACGCCGCCCTGGCGGCGATTGCCCGCGCCGCGGATGGCGGCATGCGCGACGCCCAGTCAATCCTTGATCAGATGATCGCCTTCTGTGGCGGCCTCAAGGCCGACGAGATGATCCGCGAACAGGACGTCATTGAGGTCTTCGGTCTGGTTTCGGGCATCGAATTGCGCGAATTGGCCGCCGCGCTGTTTACCAATGACCTCAATCGCGCTTTGCAAGTCTTGCAGGAATTGGCGGATAATGGCCGCGATTTGGAGCGGCTCTTTGCGGACCTCATCGGCTATGTCCGCAACATTATGGTGGCGGCGCTATGCAGCAATCCGCAGGGCCTGCTGGAAGTCAGCGACAGCGAGTTGGCTGATCTCTGCGCTATCGGCAAGGCGCTTGATTCACAGCTGGTTCAGCGCATTTTGCAAGGTCTGGTGGCTCAGGAGTGGTCCTTCCGCGCCGCCCTGAACAAACGCATATACCTTGAGGCCGTGCTCGCCCGCGTCATGCTGGACGCCCACAGCGTCCAGATTGACGACATCATGACCCAGCTGAACCTTATCAGCGGCGCCCTGCCGCCCGAGCAAATGCCGCCGCCACGGCCAACCGTGGTCATACCGCCGCCGCAAGTCAGCGTCACCAAAGTCATCCGCCAGGAAACAGCTGCGCCCGCAGCCCCCAAGCCGGCGGCGCCTGCCCCGACAGAGGCGACAACACCGGTCACCACCCCCGCCCCTAGCCCCGCC
>JAAZKQ010000685.1 GCA_012799755.1 Lentisphaerota bacterium
AAGCCATTCTGCGGCAGAGCGTAGCTCCCGCCGGCGACTTCGACGACGCGGACGTCCGGGGCGAAATTGACCACGGCGACGGTTCCGTCGCTGAAGGTCGTGCGTTGCAGAGCTCGGTCGGGGCTGAGGAATTCATGGCTGAGCATTTCGGCCATGCCGACGCTTTCGTGCATCTTGCTTATGTGGAAGTAGCTTCTGAGGAAGGCCCGGCGGTCGCGCTGCCAGAGGCCCTCCGCATGGGCCCAATAGATGGGCATGCTGCCGTAGAGGATGTTGAAGGCGTCTTTTTTGGGGGTGACTTCGGGAGCGGCGTCAAGCAGGAAGTCGGTTGCATCACCCCAGTACCAGGTGCTGGAAATGCAATCGTGGAAGACCAGCTCCCACAAAGGCAGGCGGGTTTCATGGCCGATGCCGTATTTTTCGTAGAGCGCAAAGCGGTCGGTGGGTTTTTCGGGGTCCCAGAGATTGTGGTCTTTGGTTTTTGGGCGGCGGAGGTGTCCAGCCGGCCAGGAATAGCTGCCGCCGGACATCATGCCTTCGAGGTAATGCAGGGACTTGACGCACCACCAGCGACCGTGTTCCCCACCGGAAACCAGGTTGAGGGTCTCGCTGACATAGGCTAGCAGGTCTTCGCCGCAGCGTCGTTTAGCCGTGCGATCCAATGGGTGGGCGGGATCATAACATTCGTAGAGGGATTCGGCGGTCGTCACGTCAATGAAACGGGCGTTGTAGGGCATTCTGGCCAGGTCTTTGGGTATGACGATTTGCGCGGTTGGGATCCACAGAGCCGGGCAGCGTTTCATGAACTGGGTTTTCTTGTCAAAGGTCAGCCATGCTTTTTTGCGGCTTTGGTCCTGTTCCATCACGCAATCTTCGGTGATGCGGCCGCGGGCGCTGCCAACCGTTTCGTTTTCCCCTATGGGGAGGATGTCGGTGTAGTTGTCATAGCGGCCGGTCAGATAGCCGAGTTCATTCATGGCTGCGGCGATCTCGGGAGATGCGGGGGCATTGATGAGCAGCTTGTCAATGCCGTGGGCTTTGGCTTCTTGCGCGAAGGCGAGGGAACCGCCGTTCCAGATGTCTGCCGCGCCCATGAGTTTATAGACATTGGGATTGCGGGCGGCCTTTTCCTTGAGGGTGACCAGGTAGCCCATGTCCTTGGCGATGCCGCGCCAGTGTTTGGCGAGATTGACATAGCCGCCGTTGTCGGTGAAGTAGAAGCGGTAACTGCGTGCATCGGGGCCGAAATGGCCTTTGCGCGAGAGCCAGGTGAGTTGCGGCACGTGGGTGCAGCCGTCGCCCAGGTCAATTTTGATCATGTTGATCTGGGCGTCATCCGGGGAGTCGAGGATAAACGAGTAGCCGCAGTTGCTGCCCATGTCCATGATGCCGATCCAGGGCATGTCGAGGGTGCTGCCGCCGTTCATGTGTGGCCGCCGGAAGGGCGTTTCATTAAGCGGGTAGAGATGGCCGTTGCTGTAATCGGCCACGAGCAGCACGCCGTCCGGACTATCAAGGAGGAAGCCGCGGATGCTTGGGGCGCTGCGTTTCATGGCGTCCTCGCCGACGGCGCTTTCCGTGAAGCGCAATTCAGCGCCGACCAGGCGGCAGTGCACAGTGCGGGTGAGGTCACCAATGGCGCTGGTCTGCCAGGACCAGCCATCTTTTTCGGGCAGAGCGGTGAAATCCTGGAATACCGGCGTGGCTTCAATGCCCTTGTTTTTGTCGGGCGCGGGCGACAGCAGCAAGGGCAGGAAAGTGGATGGCTGGGAGTGGACCCAGGTGCGGGGATAATAGAGCTGGCCTTCGCGACCGGGCTCGCTGTCGCAGTCGTTGATGCCCAAGGCGAAAGGCAGGGCTTGACCGGCGGCAACAGGCAGCTTGACGGCAAGCGAGAGGGGCAGGGCGGCTGTGACCTGGTAGCCGTCTTTGAGCTTTTCGACCTTGGCGAAAATGCCCGTGCCCGTGCCATTGGCGTTGATGATTTCGACCTGACCTAGCTCGGCACGAATGGCATATTGGTTGCCGCCCAGCCAGAATTCGACGGAATCTCCTTCCCACCATTCGCGACGAGTGGCCGCAGCCGGCATGAGCACATCGTCTTTCACGCTCAGGGCGAAGTGCAGGACATCGCCGGCGCGACCGAGGTAGAGCGTGGCGGAGCAGTCTGCCGGACCATCAACTTTTTTGGCGTCAGCGGTCATGCTCGGCGTGATGTCAATGCGGTTGCCGCGGTCGGCGATGTCCTTGCCTTGGTCGCCGACGGCTTTGAGTTCCAAGGGCGGGCTGGCGCGCAGGGCGGCGCTTTCCGGCTGTTGCCAGCGCTGGCCGTTGCGCTTGTCCACGACCTCAATGCGGCCGTTCAGAGGATCGGCGGTGACGCGCAGAAAGGCGTTTTCGATGATGTCGCCGTAGCTGACACAGGCCACTAAGAAGGCTGCCAGGAAGCATGATTTCAGCATGAGACTCTCTCCTTTTCTGGTGCTAAGGGCTTGGTTGCAGGTGATACGGGGAACAAAATACAGAGACATAATAACCCCATGACGGCAAAGTGCACGTGGAGATGTCTGAATTGGGGCAAAAAAGGTAAGCGGTCAGTGATTGACAACAGACATTTTTTATCCGCAGATTACGCAGATTTGCGCAGATTTTTTTGAAAGTAGGCTGCTTGGCGTAGGAAGGCCGGTGTGTTTGCGTTTCCCTGTCGCTTCTTTGGTTTTCAGCGCT
>JAAZKQ010000686.1 GCA_012799755.1 Lentisphaerota bacterium
GCTGTTTCACGAACCCCAACCCAAACGCGACGCCGTCGCTGTTATGGCTGCAATCCAGCTGGCGACCGGCGCCGGAGTGGTTGCAAGAGCTTCAGGCGGCGCCCCGGCTGATCACCCAGGTATGGGGACCCAGCAGCAACGAATATCGCGTGATGTGGGCCGGCAAGCACGTCGCCCTCAGCATCGCCGGCAAGACCTATCACAACATGGACGCGCCGATGGTCGTGAATTTCCCCGGCCCGCAAAGTCTTCCCCGCGGCTATTTCATTGCCGACGGTCGCCGCGATCCCTATGGCAAGAAGGCCATTCCCGAGGGCAACGGCCCCCATCGCAAGACCCTCCACCTCATACCCTACTGGTATGCGGTTCAGGATGGCCAGGAGGCGCTCGGCCTGGTGCTGCACCGCCAGGAAGACAGCCGGAGCTACCCGACTCTGGAATCCCATTTTGTGTTGCCCTACCCCGGCGACGAGCTGTTCATCGGCGAACGCGCCGTCAGCTTCGACGCCAAGGCGCCTGCGGCGCTGCCGGTTGCGCCCGGCGAAGCCGTCGTCATCCGTCACGGGGCGGCGGCCGCGGCTTTCCGCGTAGTCTGGGGCCAGAATACGATTCGCGAACCCGCAGCGGTGGCGCTCATCCACGACGGCAATCCCTACGGCGTCATTCGCCTCACCGTCGCCCATCACGACCAGTGGGGCATGCCGATCAGCGCGGATGCGCCCGTCGGCGCCGCCTTCTGGGTCAGGGTCTTCGACCAGGCGGACAATGCCGAGCTCTTCGCCCGCTGGCGCCGGGACTTCGCGGCCGCAGCCGCCGACGCGCGTTATGATGGCGACAGTCTCGCCATCACCGCCCAAGCCGCCAGCGGCCAGACTCTGCGTCTTCTCACCTACAAGCCCTTCATGACGCTTGGCGATGCCGAGCCCATACCGGAGCGCGCCGTCCTTGCCGTCAATGGCCGCGACCTAGGCGGGGAATACCTCGCCGGGCTGCCGGCGGTCATCGCCTACAAAGAGCAGCTCGCCGAAGCGCTTAAACGGCAAGAGGAAAATATCCTCACGGTACTGCCCGACCGCGCGACCATCTGGGAAGCCGAAAGCGGCGCCATCTTCCCGAATATGGTCTTGGCCAAGGACGAGCCGCAGGCCTTCGGCGACGGCTACGTGTGGGCGCCCGGCGCGCCCGGTCTTCGCGGCGGCGGCGCCGGCTATGTGCAGCATACGCTCCAAATCGTCAAAGCCGGGCTGTACTATCTCTCCGGGCGCGTCATCGCCCCCACGCCCGATGACGACTCTTTCTTCGTCTCTGTCAGCGGCGAGAAGTTTCCCATCCTGGAGAAGTTCGCCTGGCATCTGCCAATGTTGAGCACGGAGTGGTACTGGGCCATGGTCGCTGACAACAGCAATCCCGATGGCATACCCCTGCGGCTTCCTGAAGGCAAGGTGACCGTGCGTATCCAAGTCCGTGAGGACGGCACCAAAATTGATCAGCTGCGACTGTCACCCGAGCCCGGCCTGCCCTGAGGGCCTGTTCAGCCATTCGCCCGATCATGCGGTACCGCGCCGGCATTTCTTCCCTGTCCCCCTACGTTTAGGCAACCATGAGTTTTCGTCAGTCCATCAGCTCAGCGTTCAGCGGTGCCGGGTGTTTTTGGCGCCGGCATCTGGCGACGCTATGCTGGTCGGTGCTGGTGTTGGCGCTGCTTGTGGTTCTGGGCCTGGTTGCATTCCTGCCCGGCGCCGTCGAAAAAGCCGTCAACAAACTGGCGGCGGGGCTCAGCGCTGACGGCGCCTTTGAGCTTACGGTCGCCCGCGTCGGCCTCTTTGGCAGCGACCTATCCTGCCGCAGCAGCGGCGAAGCGCCCGGCGGTCCCGAGAGCATTGAGCGCTACCTCAGTGTCCCCAGTCTGCGCATCCATTACCGACCGTTGCGACTCTTGCGCGGGCAGATCAGCAGCATTGACATTGACGCCGCGCAGATAGCCCTGCTTATCAGGGACAAGCGCGCCGAACTGCCGCTGCTCAGGCTACTTAAACGCCAGGCCACGCCTGATACGGCACGAGAGCCCTTCGATTTGCCGAGCTTCTACGCCTCGTTGCCCCTGCGGGTGGACGAGCTCCGCATCAACGGCGACCTCTTGGTCTGCACCTCACACGAGATCATTCCCGTCGTCTGCCAGGCCCGGCTGCAAGCGCCGGCACCGGCCGCCGATGAGCCGGCGCTTGAGTTCCAGCTGCAACTGCGCCATTCCCGCAACGTTCTGCGCGGCTCGGGTCGCGTACTCATTGACGCCGCCCGGGTGGAAGCCAAGCTGCAATGGCAGTCCGACAGCGAGGCCATGCCCCTCAGCGTCCGCCATCTGCTTCCCGAGCAGTGCCGAGCTTCGCTCAGCGGCCAAAGCGACATCGTTTTCGCCCTCGCCGGCCTGGACTTGAAGATTGCCAACGCACAGTTCACCGGCAAGGCCAGCCTGCGCCAACAGCAGGCCGAAATCAAGGGCAAGGGCGCTGCATCCCTGAATGTCCAGACCCGCGCGTTCAGCGCCCTGGACGCGCAGCTGGAGGGTCTCGTTGACCTGAGCGAGCAATCCGTGCAGATGCACTGCCGGCCGCTTGTCAGCGTCAAACTCCTCAATGAGCAGCAACTCGCCGTCAGCATCAGTGGCCTCAGCGCCGAGGTCGCCGGCGCCAAATTCGCCATTGACCGCCTTGAGGCCAGCGGCGACAGCGCAGGCAAGACGGCCCGGGGCAGCATCTTCGCCACTGTCAACGACCAGGCCTTGCCCTCCTTGGCCTTTGCCCTCGCTCGCGATGATGACGCTGTCGCCATTGAGCTTGACAGCAGTGGCGAGGCCCCCCCGGCAGCGCCGCTGTCCTGGCAGATTGCCGGCTATGAGGTCAGCCACTCCGCCCCGGTCCTGAATGCACGCGCGCAATTCAATGACGACGGGCACTGCCGGCTGAACCTGTCATGCCGGGACTTGCGCGTTGCCAATGGCAAACTGGGCGCGGCCATAAACGCCAGCAGCGTGAAGCTCAACGCCGAGGCCTTGCTCGGTGACAGTGTGGACTACCAGCTGGCCATGGACTGCGGCGAGCTCACGCTGACGCGTGACGACATCCAGGCCGCCAGCAGCGAGGCCACCGTGAATGTCAGCGGCAGCGGGCGCGACGCCACTGCCCGCGTGCAGCTCTGCACGCTGTCCGCACAGTGTCCGCCGGGCGTGCAGGCCGCCGTCGGCGCCGCTGTCGTCGAGCTCAACACCAATGGGCCGGATACTCGGGCGGTCATCCGCGCCAGCGACGGTCGCGCAGCCCTGCCCGAGCAGGGCTTCTCCGCAGATTTCGCGTTGGAATGGCCGCTGCAATGGCCGCCGCCGGCGGATAACGCGCCCGTCGGCGTCTTCCACATCAGCGCCTGCCGGCTCAAGCGGGAGGCGCTCGGCGCCATGGACGGCACAGCTACGCTCAGCCAGGCCGGTCTGGCCATCACGGCTGATGCGTCACTGCGCGGCCTGGCGGCATCTCTCAAGACTGAACTTGCGCCCTTCCCCACCGCCGACTACACGCTCAAAGCGGCGTTCAGCTTGCCGGAACAGCCCCTGCCGGAGGGCTTCCTGCCCGTGTCACTGCTGCCCCAACTGGCGGATTTCAGCCTTGCCGGCAAGATCGCCGGCGACGCCACCTTCAGCATGGCCGGGGGTAAGCGACAGGGCAAAGCCGCATTCTATCTCAGCGATGGCGTCGTGAACAACCCCAAGCTGAAGCTCGCGGTCGGCGGTCTGAAGCTGTCTTTCGCTCTGCCGGAGCTGCCGTCCTTGCGCAGTGGCGGCAACCAACAAGCGTCTTTTGAAGAGCTTAAGGTGGGAAAAATCGCCCTCAGCGATGGCCATTTGCACTTTGCCATGGAACGTCCGGATTCCTGGCTGGTCGAAAGGTTGAGCTTCAAATGGTGCGATGGACGGATACGGCTGGACGCGACCCGCTTCTCGCCGGAAACAGGACGGCCTAGCCTGACACTCAACTGCGACCGGGTCAAGCTCGGCGCCCTGCTCGAACAGCTCGGCGTCGGCCTGGACCAGGGCGATGGCCGCATCAGCGGAACCATACCCGTCGTGCTGACAGAATACGGGCCGCGCTTTCAAGACGCATTCCTCTATTCAACACCAGGCGAAACCGGCATGATCAGACTGCGACCGGCCAAGACCCTCAGTGCCATGGCCGCAGCGTCCGACCAGCTGTCGCTGGCCTTGGACGCTCTTGCGGAATACAGTTACACGTGGGTCAGGCTCTCTCTTAACAGCGATAAGGATATGCTTAAACTCAAACTCGAAACCGACGGTAAGCCCACGCAGCCGCTGCACTACGCGCCTAAGGACGGCAATATTGTCCGCTCAGATGTCGCCAGCGTCTTCCAAGGCTTGCAGCTCAACGCCAACTTCAATATTCCCCTTGAAAAAAGCACCGCATTATTCCAGAACTTCAGACAACTCTTCAAAGCACAGTAGCAACCCCAACGCAGAAAGGCCCGCATGAACACGCGAAAACTATCACAGATCATATCGCTTGCCCTGCTTGCCGGAGGACTCGCCCTCAGCGGCTGCATCAAAACCAAGCACGAAATCCAAACCCAGAGCGAAATCAAGCCCATCGAAATCAAGCCCATTCACATCACCATTGATGTCAATGTCAAAGTTGACCGCGCCCTGGATGACTTCTTTGGCGACATTGACAAAAACGTCCCGAAATAAAACAGCGCTGACAAACGTTTTGCCTAACTTAAACACAAAGGAGTTTCCACCATGAAGAAAGTGCTCATTGCCCTCGCCGTTCTCATGTTCGCCATGCCGACCTTCCTGCCCGTCGTCTGCGCTCAGGACGCCGCGACCATCAAGCAGAATATGATCAATCGCCTGCCCGCCATCGCCGCCCTGAAAAGCAAGGGCGTCATCGGCGAAGACAACTGCGGCTTCCTCGCCGCCGTGTCCGGTAAGCTTGACGAGGCCGACCAGGCCGTCGTCAACGCCGAAAACGCCGACCGCAAGGTCGTCTATGAAGCCATCGCCCAAAAAACCGGCGCCACTGTTGAACTCGTCGGCAAGCAACGCGCCAAACAAATCGCCGCGCAGGCCGCCGAAGGCGAGTATATCATGGACGAAAATGGCGCCTGGACCAAAAAATAACGCGGTTTTTTTATCCGCAGATGTCGCGGTTTTTTTATCCGCAGATTACGCAGATTAACGCAGATTGTTTTTTGGGAGGCTGTTTGGAAATTCACGTCTGGCCCATAGCGCTCGTCTCCCGGCAGAGATCGGATGGGACAACGGGGATTGCGCCCCGTTGCCCTTCCACACCACCGGACATGCGGTTTTCCGCATCCGGCGGTTGAACAGCACCGGTTCTTGCGACCGGTTAAACGCTCCAAGGCACAA
>JAAZKQ010000687.1 GCA_012799755.1 Lentisphaerota bacterium
CTCGCATCGCCGCTGTGCGGCACTGTCGAACCACGCCGCCGGTTTTTTCGCCGATTAGGGCAGATTTGCGCAGATTGCATGTCTTACGCGCAGGCGCGACGCTGTAGGCCGGTAAGCTGACGCGCATTGATAACCGTGCACTGGGGTGCTGTTATCACTGAGTGACCGCTTACGAATTCCGTGACGATTGGGCTTGTTGTCGGTGGCAATGGCGGCTTGGAATACCTACATTATTACTGCGTGTGACACGCGGCCATGGGAATCGGCGCGGGTGACGCGCGACTGCGAGTGCCGATGCGTTTTGGCCGGTTCACGAGAACCGGCTTTTTGTTGCCGACGGAGTATCCGAGGTGTTTTTGCGTCTCAATCCCATTACCAGAAAGCGCTGGCAGCGTTTCCGCGAGATCAAGCGAGCGTGGTATGCGCTGCTGGCGCTGTTGCTGCTGTATGGCTTGACGCTGTGCTCGGAGCTGATCTGCAACGACGTGCCGCTGGTGGTCTGGCAGCATGGACGGCTGTACTTCCCGGTGTGGCGTTTTTATCCAGACGACGTCTTTACCGGCAGTGGCTTGGGCACACGCACGGACTATCGTCAGCTGGCTGAGCGGCCCGAGTTTCAGGACGGCTCGGCGTGGATGTTCTGGCCGCCCCTGCGTTCCGGTCCGAATGAGCCGGTGCCCATTGCCGAGCTTGAACCCCATCTGCGGGTGAGTTGTCGGCTGGAACCGCAGCCGGCACTGGCCGGCGCCAGTGTGGACGCCTCTGGCCGCTTGGTTCGCTTTGTTGGCGCCAAGGCGCTGTTTGGCGGCGTTGAGCCCGAGTGGCGCGGGCGCAATTTGGCTGAGTTCTGGGTGTTGCCGACGGAGTTGTCGGCAGCCATGACGCGCCGTTTTGACAATCAGGCGGCGGACGCCATCAATGTGCGCTGCGCCGGGCAGAGCGGGGCGCCGGACGTGGATATGAGTTTACCGGCCTACAGTCCGCGAGCAAAGGCACCGCCTCTGCTGCGACTGACGCTGAGCGGGCAGGGCGCACTCGCCGCGCCACGCTATGCCTGGCATTTTCTCGCCTCGCGGCCTGAGCCCGAGCGCGACCGGGAGCGCTTTGACGCCCTGCCGGCAGATATTCGCGAACAAGTTCGGGAGCAGGTCGGCAAGGCCTTTGCGGGTGAGACCGGGCGCGTCGAGCTCAGTCTCCATGACACGACTTACATATTGAGCAGCGAGAAGGAGCTGGTGCGTTTCCCATTTCGCCCGGTGCCGGGGCATTGGTTCGGTCTAGACGACGCGGGGCGGGACGTGCTGGCGCGCATCCTCTACGGCTTGCGCACTTCGCTGAGTTTCGGCTTGATCCTGGTGGTGTGTTCGCTCAGCATCGGCACCGCGCTGGGCTCCTTGCAGGGCTATCTGGGTGGCTGGGTGGACGTCACCGGCCAACGCCTGGTGGAAATCTGGAGCGCCTTGCCCTTTTTGTACATTGTCATCCTTATGGGTTCCATTTACGGGCCGGGTTTCTGGCTGATGATCTTCTGCTATGCGCTGTTCAACTGGATCGGCATATCCTACTACATGCGCGCGGAAATGCTGCGTTTGCGGCGCCAGCCCTTTGTGGAAGCCGCACGCTGTCTGGGGCTGCCGGGCTCACGCATTGTCCTGAAGCATCTCCTGCCCAATGCAGTGGCGCCGTTGATCACCTTTTTCCCCTTTTCGCTGGTGGGCGCCATTGGTTCTTTGGCCGCGCTGGATTATCTTGGCTTCGGTTTGCCGCCGCCGACGCCGAGCCTGGGGCAGCTCTTGCAGCAGGCGCAGAGCCAGCGTTGGGCGTGGTGGCTGATTTTGTATCCGTCCCTGGCGTTGTTCGTGGTCATGCTGCTGGGCGTGCTGGTGGGCGAGGGCGTGCGTGAGGCCTTTGATCCCAAGCGTCAGAGCCGCTATGAATGAAGGGGGCGGCGCTGCGAGGCGCCGACCGTGAAAGTGTTCGTGAAGAAAGTCCACAGGTGGATGTATGAAAGTAAGCATTGCCGGCGTCAGTAAATTCTTTGGCCAAGTCCGGGCTCTGCATGACGTCAATTTGGAGATAGCCGACGGCGAGTTGTTTTTTCTGCTGGGGCCATCGGGCTGCGGCAAAACGACTCTGTTGCGCTGTATCGGCGGGTTTGAGAAAGTCAGCAGCGGCAAGATCATGCTTGATGGCGAGGATGTCGCCAACCGGCCGGCCAACGAGCGCAATACCGCGATGGTCTTTCAGGGCTATGCATTATGGCCGCACATGACCGTGGCGGAGAATGTCGCCTTCGGCCTGGAAATGCGCAAAGTCCCCAAGGACGAACGCGAACGGCGGGTGCGTGAGGTCTTGCAGCGGGTGCAGATTGAGCATCTGCGGCAACGCAAACCCAACGAATTGTCCGGCGGTCAGCAGCAGCGCGTCGCCTTGGCGCGGACGCTGGTGGTTGAGCCGGGCTGCCTGCTGCTGGACGAGCCCCTGGCGAACCTGGATGCCAAACTGCGGCGGGATATGCGGCGGGAAATCCGCCGGCTTTGCAAGGACAGCGGCCTGACCGGCATCTATGTCACCCACGACCGGCAGGAAGCGCTGAGCATGGCCGACCGCGTGGCCGTGCTGAAGGACGGCGTGGTGGAGCAGGTCGCCACGCCGCAGGATTTGTATCGGCGTCCCGCCAGTGCCTTCATCGCCAACTTCATTGGCGAGACCAATTTTGTCGGCGGCAAAATCCAGGAGCGGTCGGCGACGGGTGTGGTCGTGAAGACGCCCTGCGGGACGATCCGCTCGTCCTTGTCGCCGGACTGGGCGCAGGAGGGGCAGGAGGTGCTGCTGTCCTTGCGACCGGAGGCCTTGAGCATTGGCGCCGGCGGCGACAACACGCTGTCGGCGGTATTGCGGGAGAGCACTTATTTGGGTGAGATTGCCAATCACGTGGCTGAGGTTGCCGGCGGGGTTGAGTTGTCCTTCTGCGAGCTCAATCCAGTCAGTCGTGGCCGCGCCGGTGAGCAGGTGACCCTAAGCGTGCAGGCGGGAGACGTGGTGGTCTTGCCGCCGTCGGATGAGCGCTAAGCGGCCTGGCGTCCTCAAGTGTCGGGAACGCGCGACAAGGAAGCCTGGTCGCCCTATCAACAGAGGGCAAGTGTCATTTTGAAATCAGCGGCTACAAAAGCATCTGTCGTCACTTACATAGGCCGTCTCCTGTTGCTAGCCTGCCTGTGCGCGGCGTGGGTGGCGCCCGCTGATGATGTTAGCGACACTCCTTTGCCGGAGTTGCGAGTGATGTCCACGCGCAGTGAGGAATTGCTGCTGGAGGCGCCCTTGGCGATCACGGTAATCAGCCGTGCTGAATTGGCCTCCTCGCCGAAACGGACGATAGCCGACGTGTTGCGCGATGTGCCCGGCTTGACGGTCGAGACCTTTTCCACTCCAGGGATGCCACGCATTACCATCCGCGGCGAAAGCGCGAATCGCGTACTGATTTTGCAGGACGGCCAGCGGCTGTCAGAGCAGAAATCCATGAATGGCCCGCCGCTGCTGTTTAGCTGCGCAGGCGTGGAACGCATAGAGGTCATTCGCGGGCCGGCCTCGGTGCTCTATGGTTCCGAAGCGGTGGGTGGCGTGGTCAATATCATTACCCGCCGCAATGTGGATGCGCCGTTGACCGGCACGGTGGAGTTTTCCGCGGACAGCGTGACACGCGGCTGGGGCACGGCGCTGACGCTGGACGGCTTCAGCGAGGGCTGGGAGTATGGCCTCTCCGGCCTGCGCCTGGAGCATGATGATCGCCGCACGCCGAAGGGGACAATCAAGCCCACCAGTTATGACATGGACGATATCGCCGCCTATGTCGGCTGGCGCAACGAGACCCTCTCGCTCCGAGTGCGCTACGAGCGCTTCACCAGCGTCGTGGCATCGGCGCCGCCACCGACCTTGCCGATCGGGGTGACGAGCTTCTACGCGGATATTCCGGACTGAAATCGCGAGAAACTCAGCCTGCACGCCGAGTTGCATGAACTCAGCGAACACCTGACACGCTTGTCCATGGACCTGTATGTGCAGGAAAGTGTAAAAAACTTCGACCAGCGCATCGGCGCCAGTGCGCCGGCGGGGCCTTTCACCATGAAAGTGCAGGTTGACAGCCGGGTGTGGAATCGTCTGCGAACCGGTGGCGGCAGTATCCAGACGGACTGGAGTCTGCCGGGCGGGCATTATCTCATTGGCGGCTTTGACTTCATCGTGGACCAGCTGGACGACAAGGAGCGGGCGACCAGCAGCATCAGCGGCCTGCCGGTGCCGCCGCCGCCGATCCGCCGCCTCAATGAGGATGACGCCTTGCAGAGCCAGCTGGCGCTGTTTCTGCGCGATGAATGGGCCATGACTTCCGATTGGACCCTCGACCTGGGTGTGCGCCAGACCTGGGTGTATTCGCGTTTGGACGAGACGACCCGCGGCTACCCGGAGGAAACCCGGCGCGACGACGCGGCGGTGTTCAGCGCGACCCTCTTGAATCGCAGCTTTGAGAATCTGACCCTGCGTCTGGGCTTTGGTCAAGGCTACCGTTTTCCATCGTTGCTGGAACTCTACACGGGGGCGCGCCACAGCGATAATGGCAGCGACGTGCTGCCCAATGCGGACTTGGAAGCGGAACAGACCAACAGCTTTGAACTCGGCGGGCGCTATGAGAATGGGCGGCTGAGTGTGGATTCGGCTTTGTTTTTCAGCGACGCGCGGGATTATATCACCATACCCCGTGTGAATCCGACGACCTACCAATATGCCAACGTGGACGAATCCCAAGCCTTCGGCTGGGAATGGCAGATCGCCTATCTGATCAACCCGAGGGACGCGCTACGCCTGACGCCTTATGCCCAGGGGCTGTTCTTACGGCGCTGCTACGAGAACAGGGTTTTGCGGACCTACGAGTCGGGTTTTCCGGACTGGAGCGGCCGAGTGGGCCTGCGTGCGGACAGTGATGACAAGCGCCCCTTCAGCTGGGGCCTTGATCTCTATGCCCGCATGGCCACGGAGGCTGATTCGCTCAGTCTCATTACCGGCGACATGGAGCGCTACGCCGGCTGGACGACCTACAACGTCGAGATGTCCTGCCGCTGGCTGCCGCAGCCGGAAAAGCCCCGGCAGCTCGTTCGTCTGGCCGTCGGCGTGGAAAATATCAGCGACAAGGCCTTTAACTACGCTCGCGAGTGGCTTTATGCTCCTGGGAGGAACTATTTTATACGCTTGGCCATGAGTTTCTAAACGCCGGCTGGACCGCGTCAGCGTCTTCAGCCCGGCACGCAAAAAGAAAGGACCTGAGCATGGGTAAGACACTTCATTATGGGCTGGTGGCGCTGCTGTTGGCGCTGGTCGGCAGTGCGTGGGGGCAGGCTGAGTTCAACAGCAATGGCCATTTTATCTACAGTTACCACGGCGTGAATGTGATTGAGGGCGACTCGCTCCTGTTGATGGACGACGACTATCGCGGCTTTGACCGCGCCCAGGGCTATAAATTGACGATGCTTGACGGCGTGCAGACGGCGCGTTGCGAGACGGAATTCATCAGCATGGTCAAGACTTTGCAGAACCGCAATGGTTTTGCCGAGGTCACGTGGGATTTCAGCATCAAGGGCACGCCGCGGGGCGGCAAGGTCGAGCTTTGCCTGAGCATTCCGGCTTATGTGCTGGATCACTGGCCGCCACGACGGCCCTCCATTGCCAGCCACGAACAGCGCGGCATCATCTACGTCGAGAGCTTTTTCGGCAATTTTGAGTTCGATGTCAACGGCTCGTCCCATACGTGGTTTTTGGACGACATGCGCGCGGCGGAGTGGTCCAAGCGTTTCCGCCTGCGGGTGGCGCCTGAGTACAGCAAGGAGGAGGGCTGCAAGGTCAAGGCCGTGTTGCGCATCAAGGGCATGCCATCAACACTGAACGCCTTTCGTAGTTACCCACTGGCCGGCTTTGGCAATCGCGGTCTGCGGGACGAAGTGGCCGACGACGGGCAGGGCGGCTGGACAGACCAGGGCAGCAACGACCTGAGTTGCTTCACTCCCGGCAAAATCCACGCACAGGGCATTCCCTTTGTCATTGGTGACAAAGTAATTGTGCTCAAGGGCGAAGCGCGTCCGGCTTTTCCGCCGGCATCGCCGCTGATTGATCTGGACGGCGTTCAGGCCGAGCGTCTGGGTTTTGTGCATACTCTGGCGTGGAATGCGGCGTTTCGGCAAACGGTCTTTGTCTACGAGCTTAACTACGCTGACGGTCAAGTGGTGGAGATACCGGTGCGCTATGGCATGGAAGCCAACGACTGGTGGGGCGAAAATGAGCCGTTGGTGGCGCGCATCGCTTGGCAGGGGCACAATTCCGAGCACGCCGTGGCCCTGCAACACATGCAGTGGCAGAATCCCCGCCCGGAAGTGCCCTTGAAGAGCCTGCGGGCGCGTTCGCTGGAGACGCCGTCGGTGCCGGTGATCCTGGGCCTTACCGCGCTCAAGCGCAGCGTGTTGACGCCCGCCCAGCTGGCCGTGCTGGACAAGCTCTATGTCGAGCGGGCGCGGAAGGAGGTCAGCACCGAAGGCTGGTACGAATGTCCCATCGCCTGGCTGGACGGCATTGCGCCCGGCAGCGCCTTGGACGTGTCCTTCCTCAATGATGCGCCGGCGGGCAAGCATGGCTGGCTCAAGGTCGCCGCCAATGTCCATTTTGTCTTTACCGACAAGCCCGCCGAGACGGTGAAGTTCTGGGGGACGAACGCCGCCCTCTACGGACCCTATCCCGAAAAGGCCGATGCGCCGGGGATTGCGTGTTGCCTGGCGCGGCAGGGCGTCAATCTCCTGCGCATTCATCTCTATGCAATTTATCGGGACACGCTTATCGCCGAGGACGGCTCGCTGGACCCCACGGCGCTGGACAAGATGGAGTTCTTCATCGCCGAACTGAAAAAGAATGGCATCTACACCTTCATGGATTGGAATGACGGCATGCTCTTTGAGCGCTTGCTGGGCAAAGCGCTGCCGGAGGGCGGCAAGGGCGCCAAATTCGCGGCCTTGTTCAATCGCGAACTGATTGGCGCGAGCAAGAAGCTGGCCCAGGCGCTGTTCACCCATGTCAATCCCTACACGGGCTTGCGCATGGTTGACGACCCGGCGGTGTGCATGTACGAGATCACCAATGAGAATTCCGTGGTGATGAATTGGGGAGGGCTCCGCGAACGCCTGGCGGCTGAGTGGTGCGACGAACTGGAAGCCTTGTGGCTGGACTGGCAGCGCCGGCAGGGCATCGCCGAACCGCAGCCCTTGCCGCGAGATTTCACCAGCGCCGGGCCGACGGGGATGCGCTTTGCCGCCGAGTTGCAGCGCGCCCACCTGGAAGAGATGAAGGACTACTACCACAGCCTGGGCGGCAAAGCGCCGATCAGCGGCACCAATATCACCTTTACCTTGGGCGAGCTGTGGTCAAGCACGAATATGGACTATATGAACGACCACGCCTACGCCGACCATCCCAATGTGAAGGCCAAGCCGATGACCTTCAACAATGGCTGCAGCGTGACCCAGGCGGCCTGGCTGCTGAGCATTATCCCGAGCTTTACCCGGGCGAAGGTTGCGGGCAAGCCGGTGGTGGCCAGCGAGTGGAATTACTGCTATCCCAACGACACGCGCTGCGAGGGTCTGCCCTTCATGACCGCCTACAGCTGCTTCCAGGATTGGGACGCACTGCTATTCTACTGCGCCACGGGGTCCTTTGATTCCGGTCGCTGGTCGCGTTTTCATGAGACGCCGAGCATTCTCATCCATTCCCAGCAGACCGACCCGGCCACCTGGGGGCTGAGCCAGGCCAGCGCGCTGGCTTTCCGGCGTGGCGACATCCGGCCGTCGGCGAAAGTGGTGTCCTTGTCCTACGGGCCGGAAAGTCTGTGGGCCAATCAGAGCATTGCCGCGCGCATGCCCTTCCTGGGAGCGCTGGTGCGCGTGGAGACGACCTTGACGCCCGCCGAGGTGGACGCGTGGCCGATGAATGCCCCGCGCGACGAGCGGGGCGAGGACAGCCTGCTGAATGCCGCCGCCAAGCTCGGTATTGACGGCGTGTCGCCGGAACGGGTGACGGGCGACACCGGCGAGATTGTGCGCTATCCCGCCGCCGGGCTGCTGGTGGTTGACACGCCGCGCAGCAAGATGGTGACGGGACGCCTGCACGCGCTGATGGACGGTCCGCGGCAGCCGCAGGGCCTGCACATTGAGTCGCCCAGCAGTTTTGCGACCATCACCTTGAGCAGCTTGAGCGACGAGCCCATCAGCACTGCCAAGCGGATGCTCTTATGCGCCGTGGCCAACGCTCGCAATGCCGACGCCAAGATTGAGGGCCGCTTCATTATGGACATGGGCCGGAAGGGCCCGGTGCTGGCCGAGCCGGTACTGGCGACCATCGCCATGCCGATCCTGTCCGGCAATGCGCCGTTGCGCGTTTATCGCCTGGATAGTCTAACCGGCGAACGCCGGGCGGAGCTCACTGTTACGCGTGAAGATGGCATGGAGCGCTTTACGCTGGACAAGGATACCAAGAGCATCTATATCGAATTGGTCCGTGAATGAGCGCTGAAGGGTGAATGAAGCGCAAGGCCTTGGCTGCCAAGGCCGGCTTGGGCAGTTACAAATAAATGGCAAGCGTGTTGTAAGAGATTAGGAGAGTAAGACCCATGATGATTCATGACAACATCGAGTTTCACAATGTCGGCGCCCTGGAGCCGGCAGTGGGTTTGAATGGTCTTTGTCTGCCGCGGCTGCCGCGGGAGCTGCGTTGGCAGCTTAATCAGCGCGCACGCAAGACCGGGGCCGAGTCGGTTGCCTGCGAGATGCGTTTTGTCACCGATGCGCCCGAGATTCGGCTCAGCCTGTCTTGTGTGCCGCCGGAGTTTGCGCCGACGCTGCCCTTGCGCGTCTTTCTGGGCAATTTTGATTTATCGCCGTTTCAGAGTCCCGTGCTGATTCCGGGGCAGGTGAACACGGTGGTGTTGACACCGCCGGCTCAGATGCAGGCCGCCTGGGCGCAGGACGGGCTGCGCCCGAAGGGCTTTGCCCCGAATGTCTGGCGGGTGCAGTGCTGGCGCGGCTCGGTGATCTACTGCGGCATGGATTGTCTGGGCTGGTCGTGGCGACCGCCGACGGCAGAGGAAAAGCCGGCGAAGACCTACTTGGCCTATGGTTCCTCCATCACCCATTCGCATTTGGATGGCTATCCCCTGGTGGCGGCGCGTCGTCTGGGCGTGCAGCTGCTGAATCTGGGACAGAGCGGCGCCTGTCACGCCGAACACGAAATGGCCGATTATATGGCGAATATGGACAACTGGGATTTCGCGACCCTGGAACTGGGCATCAATATGCTCGGCATGACGGTGGAGACCTTCCGCGAACGGGTGTTCTACATGGTTGATACCATGACTACCCGGCAGCCCGGCAAGCCCATCGTGCTGCTGACCATGTTCCCCTTTGCCCGCGATCTCAATCTGGCCGTGGCCGACCCGCAAAATACCGCCACCCATTTTCGCGACGTAGTCCGCGAAGCTGCGGCAAAATGGCGTGACCGTAAGGTTTTCCTCATCGAAGGCGCCGACATCCTGGATGACTTCACCGGCCTGAACTGGGACCTGGTGCATCCCTCCATCTACGGCCATGGCCTCATGGGCCAGAATCTGGCCGCAAAGCTGGCTGCGATCCTGGGGTGAGCGCTGGGACGCGCCAACCGGTCCAAGGCGTCCAAGCGGTCCCACATCAGTCCCCCCTGCGGCCACTGCGTTCGAGGAAGAAATCCTCCAGTGCCTTGACGCCGTTTTGCTGATAGGGAAGAGAAAGGTCGAGGTATTCGGCTTTGGCATCGGCGGCGAGGGCCTGTTTGAGGAGCGCCTTGGCGGTCTTGTCGTTGGGGACGGGCATCAGTGGCGCGAGGACGGCGAGCATGGCGTCAGGGCAGGCGGCATGGAGGGCCCGGACATTGCGCAGGATGCCTTCGACAACGGCGTCGGGCGATTCGCCGGCGAGGAGGTTCTCGGAGCCGATGTGCAGGATGATGGTGTGCGGAAAAGTGCCTTCGAGCTCGCCGTGACGAATGCGCCAGAGGAGGTTCTCGTTGCGGTCGCCGATGAAGCCCATATTGAGGACGCGGTGCTGGTTGAAGAAGGGAGTGTCGAGCTCCGGGGGACGGGGATAGGCGCGGTCGCCATACCAATCCAGGGAGCCCCAACGATGGATGATGCCGTCGCCGGCAATGACGACATCGGGTTTGATAACGAAGTCGCCATTGCGGAGGATCATGGCGTGCCGGAAATGCCAGTCGTAGCCGCGGTCGTCGCCGCCTTCGGCGTCAAGTCCGTCAGCGACGGTCAGGTGGTCGGGGTAGTCGAGCGGGGTTTCGATCCAGCCTTTGCTGGTGGCGCAGCGTTGGACCTCATCGCCGAAGATGCCGGAGAGCTGGAGATTGGCAACGACGGGGCCATCGGCGGTGACCGTGACCCAGGTGATGGAATCCATGATGCCGTAGCGGAGATCGTCGCGAATGATGCCGCGGTTGAAGCAGCCGCCGGCGGTGCCGACCATGTAGTAGTTTTTGCCGTGCCGGACGGCCTTGACGTGATTGTGCCAGTCGCCGCAGAAGACCGTGTAGTTCAGGGAGTTGATGTCGCGTTCAAAGGCGAGCCACTTATCGCTGGTCCAGTCAATGGGCATGTGCATGAAGATGAAGGTCCAGCGTGCGTCCTGGTGGTCATGGATGACTTGTCGGGCCCAGGCGTATTGTTCGTCGGAGATGCCTTGCAGGGGGAGGCGGCCGTCGCGTCCGTCCATGGAATCCAGGCAGATGAAATGGCATTGCTTGTGGAGGAAATTGTAGTAGGTCCGCTTGCCGTGGCGTTGTTGCCAGATGCGTTTGGAGACGTCGTGGGCGAGACGATTGCCGGGCCAGCCGAGATTGATGTCGTGATTGCCGACGACGTAGTAAAAGCGCATATCCAAGGTAGCAATGAGGGCTTCCAACTCATCCCATTGGGCCTGCAAGCGCTTTTCCGTCGCTTCTTCGTTGGGACAGCCGTAGCCTCCTTCGATGAGGTCGCCGACCGAGATGGCGAACTCAGGACGGAGACGGTTCAGGGCCTTCATCGCTTCCGCGAAGGGGCCTTTTCTTTCGCCGCCGCTGCGGTCGGGAATGACGGCGAAATGAAAATCCAGGGGATTGTCAAGGTGCGGTTTATTGGTGTAGGGAAGAGCCGGTGAGGTCATGCTTGCTGTCCTGAAAAATGGCTGGCGTCAGTGGGTAAGGGCGGGGCAAGGGCTGGAATCATTTCCTCTGTTATGCGGTACTTGTGTCTATTTTGCGGCCAAAGAAAACTGAACAAAAGC
>JAAZKQ010000688.1 GCA_012799755.1 Lentisphaerota bacterium
CGAAGTGGATCAGGTCATCGCGCGAAGTCAAGCCCGCCGCCGAGACAATGGCGCAATGCGGTCGGCTCTGCGCGAGCCGGTGCAACGCCTGATTGACCAGCGGGAAGAAGCGACAGCGGCCATTCTGATACTGGCCCGCAAACTCGCCAATCTCACCGAGGACCAACGGCACGTCCTCAATACCCAGCTCACGGACAAGACTGTCCATAATGCGGGTGAACTTCCCCTCGTAGGCGTCGGCGTCCGCCTGGCTGTGACTGTCACTCTCGCCTTGGTGCCAGAGTATGCCGACGATGCGACTGTCCTGCTTGGCCTGCCGCGCCCGCCGCAGCGCCTGGTTGTACAACGCGCCGCCGACCGCCCACTGATCCAGGCAGGTACCGCCATCGGCGCAAGGAATGAGCCCCACGCGGCCACCGTAGGTATTCACGAAGTCCTAGGCGAAGCTGGCCGCCAGTCCCACGCCGGCAAAGGGCCGGTCGGGATTGATGGGCTCCTGCATGGGGACCCAGCCCTGCTCACGCAGCATAAGAATGTCCGGGTGGACAATGTCCGGCACGGCGCCAAGGTCGCCGCGACCGGCCATGTTTGACTGTCCGAGCATCAGAAAAGACTGAATGGTCGCCGCGCTCATTTAATGCGCCTCCAGCCTTTCGAGATGTTCAGCCTGAGCGATGAACATATCCTGTTCCTTGCGGCTCAGGTTGACGAAATAGACATTCCAGCCGCAGACGCGCACTTGCAGGGTCGCATAGCGCTCCGGGTGCGCCTGGGCGTCACGCAGCAGCTGCGCGTCAAAGACATTGCCTTGAATGGAATGGCCGCCCTTGCGGAAATAAGTCCGCACGAGTGCCAGCATGATATCCAGGCCTTCGTCGCCTTGCACAGCACTGGGATGCAGGATGAAATCAAGCATGCCGGCGTGATTGAAATTGCTCATGTCCATTTTGGTGACGGAGTTGATCAAGCCCGTCAGCCCCTGCCGATCCATGCCAACTGTCGCTGACAAGTTCTTGGAATGGGGTTCGCCGCAGCGCCGACCATCCGGCGTCGCGCCGGTCTTGGCGCCGAATTTGACATTGAAGTCAATGGTTATCTGCCCCTGCTTGTAAAAGCCACCGCGGCTATTGGGCTTGTTGTTGATCAGCGAGGTCGTGTAGTTGGTGAGATCAACCATCAATTCGTCCGCCAGGGCACTGCCGTTGCCGTATTTGTCATGATCGGCAAGAATCCGCGCCCGGAGCTCCTCGGCGCCCTGCCAGTCCTGCCGCAGTGCCGCCGCCAGCGCAGGCAGGCTGATCTCAGCGCGATCATAAACAAACTTTTTCACGGCGGCCAGTGAGTCCACCGTGGTCGCCAGGCAACTCACGTTGAAGACCGTGCTGCTGACCTTCGCGCCGCCGGCGAAGGCGTCCGCGCCGCGCAACAGGCCCTCGACGATGGTTGCCGAGTACAGCGGCGTCGGATTGAATTCGTGCAGGTACGCTTCAAAGCAGTTGGCGACACTCATCATGTACTGCGCAATATCCGCCAGCTGGCGCTTGAAAGCCGCATAGAACGCAGCAAAGCTATCAAGGCTCTCCGCTTCGCCGGTGGCCGGCCCCAGGCGGTGACCAGTGAGGGGGTCTACGCCGTTGTTCAGCGTCAGTTCGACCACCTTCGGCAAATTAAGGCGCAGGGGAATCGTCTTGGCTTCATTGCGGACGGCGTAATCCCAGCAACCCGTCATGACAAAGGTGCGTGCATCCGCCAAGCTCATGCCGCATTTCAGCAACGACGCAATGGCATTTTCACTGTTGATCAGCGAGATGCTGCTGTTACCGCCGCGAATGGCGTCCAGCACCCGCTTGATGAAATCATCGGGCGTGCTCCCGGCGATGCACACTTGCAGTTTCGGGTCGTAGAGTCCGCATTCGTCGTATGCGTCAAAGATCAGCCGGCTCAACTCGGTGATCTGCACCTGTCCTGCGGCATCCATGGAGCCAAAATACATCGGCTGCTGATAGACCACATGCATCGCCGCAAAATGGTTCAGGAAGTACTTGAACAATTCCTTGATCTGCTCGCGGGTGGCCCTGCCGCTGGCCAGGTCGCGCTGGTAAAAGCCGTAGTATTGCACGCCCATGTCGCCAAGCGTCCGCACCCGTGCCATCTCAACATTTTCTTGCAGCTTCCAATAGAGCATGGCCAGCACCAACGCTTCGTAGGTACAAGTCGGTGCTGCGACAGCCAAATGCCGCAGAGCCGCCGCCAGACGCTGCATCTTCGCATTGCCTGCGGCATGCAAGGACACTTCCGCCGCCAGACGCTCGGCAAAGCTGATCACCGCCGTGTAGGTGATCTCAATACCGTCATAAAATGCCGCCTGCGCCGACGTCAGTTCCGTCTGCTCGCGGCGGAAATGCCGCGCCCGGGCACGCAGTCCCGGCAGCCCCAAGGCCAGCAGGTCGTCCCAGTTGGGCGAGGAATGGGCGTAATCCGGGTACATCACAAAGAGCCCGTCGTCCCGCCCCTGTCGCGCACGCTCGCTGACGTATGGCTGCACCGGCCCCTCGCACAGCTCCTTGATCCACTTGCTGCTGAGCCGCCGCAAAAGCATTTGCACATGCCAGCCAATATCGGCCTTGCCCACCACCTTCAACACGTCAAAATGGAAGCCAAACCAGTCCCGTGGATTCACCGCCAAACGAGTGTGCTCCAGAATGTAGGCGAAAGCCCGCGCCTTCACCACTGGATGCGGCTCACCTGCAAGTTCCTCCGTCAAGGCCAGGGCGCCCTTCTCCAGCTCATCGTAGGTCAGCCCGCTTCCATCGCGATACGCCGGCGCCTCATACTGACGATCCAGTTCCGCGCGGTCGCAATCAAATGTCTGCCAAAGCCTGTCTGTCATCGTCATGTCTTTGCCCTTTCAACAGCAACGCTCAAGCAAAACAAGGCCTGTCCCTCCTGGCCGACCAATGATTCTTCGCCGGCGGCTTTCGCCTGTGCAACTTGCTTGCAGCCGTATTGCTTGGGCTTTACTGTATCCCAACGCTTGGCAAACGGCATGCCGCAGCAGCGCAATTCCATATCATTCTGTGATAACGGGAACAGTCCCCCCGCAGGACACAAGCAGCAGAACACATCGCCAGTCTTGTCGCCGCGAGACTGGCAACGACTACTTTGGGCCAGTAACACGACGCCAAGACAAAAGGGTAACCGCTCACCCATTGATACTCGTGCCCGACCAGAGTAGAAGCCGCCCTCCTGACACGCCCCGTCAGCCACCCTATACAAAAATTTCCGTGTATTCCATGTATTCCGTGGTTAAAAACCGTTTGTGTATTCCGTGGTTAAAAACCTTTGGAACTGATGGAGTGCTGTCCAATGAGTGACCGTTTACACAAAAGGAGTAAGCGATCACCCATTGGTAAC
>JAAZKQ010000689.1 GCA_012799755.1 Lentisphaerota bacterium
CAGTCAGCTTCGCCGACTGCGGCCAAAGGGGCCGAGGAACACGAACATAAACGGCCCTCTACCCAGGGCGGCGCACACTTTCAGTGTGCTTGCCCTGGGCTGGTATGTCTTGCGCCTTCAGCGCTTCCGCCGCTTTGCGGCGACGAAATGCCGCGAAGGCAAAAGGCTGTTTTGCTGAGGCATAAAGCGCCATGAAAAAATAGTTAAATGAAGAGTATTGGTCCCATCGGTCTCACGCGAAAGCGCGAGGCTGCGGAGAATATAGCGTCCTGTCTTGCCGTGCAGCGGCAAGACAGGACGCCGAAATCTGCGCCAATCTGCGAAATCTGCGGATAGAGATAAGGTCAGGCCAGGCCGACGGCCTGGCGGACGCGCTGGATGGTTTGCCGGGCGACTTTGCGGGCGCGGGCGGCGCCGTCCTGGAGAACGTCCTCAACGAGCTGTGGTTTTTCGATGAGTTGCTTGCGGCGTTCGCGCATGGGGGCGAAATACTCGCTGTATTTTTCGTAGAGCGCCTGTTTGGCGTGTCCATAGCCCATATTGCCGGCGAGGTAGCGTTGGCGGAGCTCGGCCTGTTCTTCGTCTGTCGCCATGAGTTTGTAGAGGGCGAAGACATTGCAGGTATCGGGATTTTTCGGCTCTTCCAGGGGGGTGGAGTCGGTGACAATCTTCATGAATTTCTGGCGCACGGGCTTGCCTTCGCCAAAGATTTCGATGGTGTTGTCGTAGCTCTTGGACATCTTCTGGCCGTCGAGACCGGGGATGACGGCGACGTCTTCCTGGATCAGAGCATCGGGGATGGTGAGGATGTCACCGTAGCGATTATTGAAGCGGATGGCGATGTCACGGGTGACTTCGAGGTGCTGTTTTTGGTCTTTGCCGACGGGTACGAGTTGCGAGTTGTAGAGAAGGATGTCCGCCGCCATAAGCACGGGATAGGCGAAGAGCCCGTGGTTGGCTTCCATGCCGCGGGCGAGCTTGTCCTTGTAGCTGTGGCAGCGTTCGAGGAGGCCGACGGGAGTCAGGCAGGACAGAATCCAGGTGAGCTCCTGCACTTCGGCCACGTCCGACTGACGGAAGAACACAGTGGTTTCGGGGTTAAGCCCGCAGGCCAGGAAGTCCACCGCGACATCGAAGGTGCGCTGGCGGAGCAGGGCGGGTTCGGGCAACTGGGTCAGCGCGTGATAATCAGCGATGAAGTAGAAGCACTCATTGCCTTCTTGGAGGGCCAGTGAGGGGCGCATCATGCCGAAATAGTTGCCGATGTGGAGGGTGCCGGATGATTGCACGCCGGAGAGAATACGTTTGCCAGCCATGGGTCGGTCCTTTTGCTGTTTGGGTCAGCGGTGCCGTCGTCGAGTGTCATGGCGATGCTGGCGGCGGGCGCTGGTGGAGAGAAGGTTGCGGTATGTGGGGCGGCGCGTCGCGACGCGCTGTCAATCAATGAAATTAGGTCGTTCGCGGGCGATGCTGGTTGGTGCTTCGTGACCGGGGTAGACGGTAGTCCGGTCCGGCAGGACAAGCAATTTGTTCTTGATGGAGGCCATGAGCTGCGCGGTGCTGCCGCCGGGAAAATCCGTCCGCCCGACGGTGCCGCGGAAGAGGGTGTCGCCGCTGAGGAGGAATTGCTCGGCGGGGAAGTAAGAGCAGACGCAGCCCGGGCTGTGACCGGGAGTGTGGATAATTTCGTAGTTGATGCCGGCAATTTGCGGTGGGGTGTCGCAAGGCTCGGGCAGGTCCTTGGCGGCGGATATCCATGGCAGGATGGCATTGTCGGGATTGCTGTAGAGGCCGCGGTCGGCTTGATGAATCCACACGGGGATGTCGTAGGCTTTGGCGATGGCGGGCACCGCCGAAATGTGGTCCACGTGGCCGTGGGTGAGGAGAATGCCGCGGGGCTGGAGCGAGAGTTTGCGGAGCTCGGCCTGAATCTTGTCCCCGTGGTCGCCGGGGTCAACGATCAAGCATTCGCGGCTTTCCGGGTGATAAAGCAGATAGCAGTTGACGGACAACAGTCCGACGGTGAACGAGTGAATTTCGGTCATGGCGCTGGGTTCTCTCTGCAAGGCGTCGCGGCGCGTCATGGCGTCGCCGGCGTGGCGCTTTGCTCTGGCGCGGCTTGGCTGCGCAGTTTTTTGAAGTTGCTGCCCTTGCCGCTGTCGAAGGCCAGGTAGCTGTTGAGGACGTCAACGGCGCGCTTGAGCTGCTTGTCTATGTCCAGCAGCTTGTCCATATCGCCTTCGTGTTTAATGATGGCGATGATGTCCTGCGGGCGGAGCTTGTCTTCGATATCGGGTTCGATGCCGTGTTCATGGATGACGCGGCGGCTGGGCGTGTAGTATTTGGCGATGGTGAGTTTGAGGGCGCTGCCGTCCTGGAGTTGGACGACATTCTGAACGGAGCCTTTGCCGAAGGTCTTTTCGCCGAGGAGGATGGCCCGGCCAGTGTCGCTCAGACAACCGGCGGTGATCTCCGCGGCGCTGGCGCTGCCGCCATTGATGAGCAGGAGCACGGGTTTGTCCGCCGGGAATTTGAAACCGCCTTCACGGCTGCGCTCGACCTTCTTTTGCTCGCGGCCTTCAACCGATACCACCAGCTGTCCCGGCGGCAGGAAGAAGCTACAGATGTCCACGGCGGAGTCCAGCAGGCCGCCAGGATTGTTGCGCAGATCAATGATGATCGCGGCGACATCCTTTTTCACGAAGTCTTCGAGTACCTTTTGGAGCTGTCCAGCTGTTGGTTCCATGAATTGCGTGATGCGGACGTGGCCGATGCGGGTGCCGTTGAGGACGGTGGCATCGGCAACGCTGATGAGGGGAATGAGTGCTCGCTCGAGGGTGAGGTCAATGGTTTCCTCGGTGGCGGGGCGGTAGATGGTGAGACTCACGGAGGTGCCGGGCTTACCGCGCAGGCGCGCCACGGCCTTGTCAATAACGACGTTCTCCAGGGGCTCCTGATCAATCTTGATGATTTGGTCGCCACTGATGATGCCGGCCTTGGCGCCGGGTGTGCCGGCGATGGGCGAGACCACGGTGAGAATGCCATCCTTGACGCTGATGGTCACGCCGATGCCGCCGAATTCGCCCTCGGTGTCCTCCATGAGCGAATCAAATTCTTTCGGCGGCAGGAAGGCGCTGTAGGGGTCGAGCTTGTTGGTCATGCCCTCCATGGCGCCGCGGATGAGCTCCTGGTAGTCCACCTTGTCAATATCAACATAGTTTTTACGGATGAGCTGCATGACCTCCATGAGGGTGTCAATATGCTGGAAGACCTCATCCGCGCCGGTTTTCTCCGCCTCGTTGCAGAAGACCCGGTAGCCGACGAGGGCGTTGATGGCCAGAACAAGGGAGAGGATAGTCAGGCAGGCTTTGCTACGTTGCATGATGGGCACCCGTGGTTGGAAGGGTGGCAGAGTCGGAATGCGGGCGCGCTCAGGCGTCGGGATAGATTTTGCTTTGCAGGTATGCAGGGAGCTCGTCAATGGCGACGCGTTCCTGGGCCATGCTATCGCGGTCGCGTACCGTGACGGCTTGGTCATTGGCGGTGTC
>JAAZKQ010000690.1 GCA_012799755.1 Lentisphaerota bacterium
GCGCAACCCCAGGGAAGCCCCCACCCGAAACAGCACCCTGTAGGGGTGCCACATAGTCAACACGAAGGATGGGGGCCATTGCAAGGCAACAGGAAATGCGTGTTATCAATGGGTGACCGCTTACCCGCAAACCACACCCACCCAGCGCCCGCTCCCTGCGGCTGCAGCCCTCACAACTCCGCCGTCTCGCCGCCGTCCTGCGCGCCAAGCCGCGCGAGCTGTTTATAGAGCAGTGCCAATTTATCCACTTGCCTGCTAAGCGTAAATTCACTGCGGATCAGCTCCGCGCCGATTTTCGCCTTGCCATGCATCTGTTCAAGGTTTTCCAGACAGTGCTCCAGCTGCATAGCCAGGTCTTGGGGATCGCCGACCCGGAACGTCTCCAAACATTCCCTAAATTCCGGTCGTGGAATATTCGCCGTAATATCACTCACCAGCAGAGGCACGGCCGAGCCGAGGCATTCCAGCAACACATAGGACAAGCCTTCATAAAAGGACGGCAGCAGAGCCAAATCAAAGGCCGTGAGCTTCTTGGCCAAATCCGGCACCGTCCCTAGAAAACGCACGCGGTCGGCCAAGCCCAGGCCCGCCGCCTGCCGTTGCAAGTTGCCCCGCTCGGGGCCGTCGCCGCAAAACAGCACCTGCACGGCGGGAAACTTGTCCGCCACCAGCACAAAGGCATTCAGAAAGACATCCAGGCCCTTCTGCTGCGCCAGCCGACAGGGCACGCCGAGCGCAATGGTATCCGGCGCAATCTCCAACGTGTGTCGGGCCACCGCCGGCTCCCACAGCGTCGCGCAGTAGTCATCGGGGAGCCCATTTTCCACCAGATGAAATCGCTCGGGCGGCAACCCCAGCAGGTTCGCATCCTCGATCTCCGAACGCCCCACAAAGACGTATGCGTCAACATTACGAGCCAGCAGCCGCTCGGCGGTCTTCACGGCGCAGTTGCGCAACTTCGGCAAGGACGGATGAAAGGAAAATGCATGCGGCGAATACGCGATGCGCAGGTCGGGATAGGGCCGAATGCCGCAGCGCCCCAGCAGCCCGGCCACCCCGGCGTGCAGATGCAGCACCTGCGGCCGCCAGTCCGCAATCAGCGCCCGCAGAGCACGCCAACTAGCCCAATACCCGCCTGGACCGGCGCCGGCATGACGGCGAAAGCTGACCTCGCAACCCAAGGCCGCAAAAACCGACAAGTCATCAGCGAAATCCGCCTCATCGCGGCGACCGAGGGCAAAAAGACCGCAACGCAAGCCACTGGCCTGCAAAGCCGGGATGATCAGGCGCAGATGCCTGCGCACGCCACCACCACAGGCCTCCGTGACATGGAGGACATCCAAGCCGGTAGTGTCGTTTCCATTGCTCATACACCACTCTTTCACCAGCGCCGAGTCATGACGCCATACGCTCAGGCCATCAGCAGCCGCAGGGTCTTGATCTCAAAAGGCCGGAACTGCAAGGGTATCACCGCGCCTCGCGTGGGGAGCTCGGCGCCGGCATCCTCCAGCATATTCGTCTTTCGTACCGAACGGAAGGGCAAAGCCACCTGCAACTCACAAGCCGTCGCCGTGCGCACACTTTCGTACAGGCGCAAAATCACGTCGCCGGAGCCGTCTTCCGCAGGCTTGAGCCCCTCAAGCACCACATTGGCAGCAGAAATACTGACGATTTCCTGGTGACCGCCGTTGCCGGCACAGACCGCGACCGGAACATTGAGTTCGTAGGCGTCATGAATGGGGTTTTCCTGCAGGAAGGGCCCTTGCCAGCAGCAGAAGGCATAGGTGAATTCCTGCCGCCCTTTGTCAGCGGTCTGATCCGGCGCCAGCGGCGAGCGCAGCAAGGTCAGATTGATGCTGTTGCCCTCCACATTCACGCCGTACTTGCAGTCATTGAGCACTGCCGCGCCGCGTCCCTCCTCGACCAGCGCCGTCCATTTGTGATTGCACACCTCGAAGCGCGTCGCGTCGTAGGGCCGCGTGGCGTGAGTCGGACGCCGCACATGCCCGAACTGAATCTCATGCAGGGCATCCTCCGCATGAACGGTCACGGGGAAGGCCACCTTGAGCATCTTGTGGCTCTCCCGCCATTCGACCCGAGTGCGGAACTCCAACACCCGCGAATGAGCGCGCAGCACAATGTCCTGCGTCAGCTCCGACTCATGCAATTTCTGCGTGACCCGCAACGCCGCAAAGACCGGCCCCTGCGCAATGACGGTCACCGTGGCTTCGCGCGCAAAGTCAAATGGCGTCTTCTTGTACATGCTGTCAATATCCCAGGCGTCGTAGGAGCTGGGCACGTCCTTGTACAGATGCAGCACGTTGGCCGGCGCCGCCAAGTACTCTTCGCCATTGGCCTTGCTGCGGGCGCTCGTCAGCTCGCCAAGTTCATTGAAGGTGAAGACCATCAAATCGTTCTCCAGCGTCGTCGGCGTCGCTCGCAGCGAGTTCACAGCCGGTGTCGCTTGCACGCCACGCCGAATCGTCGTCCAGCCGCAGGACGGCAAGGAACGCACCAGGGCGAAATGACGCCCGTCCTGCGTCTGCACCGGCAAAGGCGCGCCTTCGCCATCATTGGCGGCCGCAAAGGGAATCTCGACCACCGCGTCACGCTTCCACGACAAGGAGTTGAACAGGGTCAGCGCCGCATCCTCGCCACGAACCAGGCTCGCCTGCGTCCCCGCAGTCAGCTCCCGTGCCCGCGCCAGCGTCTCAGCGTACAGCGCCTCGGCCTCGACATAGACTTCGCGGATGGACGAGCCCGGAATGATGTCATGGAACTGATTCAGCAGCACATTCTTCCACAACTCGTCCACTTCCGCCAGCGGGTACGCCCTGCCCTGCAAGCGTTCGGCAATCGCTCCCCAGCATTCCAGCTCGCGCAGCGCCAGCTCGTTGTCGCGATTGCCCTTTTTGGTCTTGGCTTGCGAGGTGTAGGTGCCCCGATGCGCCTGGAAATACAGCTCGCCCACCCAGGTCGGCAAAGCATCGGTGTTCATCGTGCGGAAGTACTCCGCCGGCTCAGCGATCCGGCACTTGGGCAGTCCCTCCAGGTCGCCCTCACGCCGCAGATACTCCAGGTGCAACCGCGTCGGCCCGCCGCCGCCATCGCCGTACCCGAAGGGCATCAGCCGCCCTTTGTGCGAGCCGTCCCTTTGCACGCGTTCACGCCAGCGCGTCAACAGCGCCTGCGGCCTGGTGTCGGAATTGTAATCGTTGTGCAGATAGGACAGCACCCGCGTGCCGTCTATGCCCTCCCACCAGAAGGTGTTGTAGGGGAAAGGATCGCCGCCATTGTAAGTCCAGAAAATCTTCTGCGTGGAGAACCACTTGATACCACAGCCGGCCATGATCTGCGGCAAGGCGCCGCTGTAGCCAAAGACATCCGGCAGCCACATCAATTCGCTCTTGATCCCGAACTCCTCGCGGAAAAAACGCTTGCCGTGCAGAAACTGCCGGATCAGCGCTTCGCCGCCGCTGACGTTCGTATCGGCTTCAACCCACATCGCGCCATCAACCAGCCACTGCCCGCGCGCCACCGCCGCGCGTATCCGCTCATACAAGTCGGGATACAACTCACGCGTGCGGCGATACAAATAGGCCTGACTCTGCAAGAATTTGTACTCGGGATACTCGTCCATCAACGCCAGCTGGTTGGCAAAGGTCCGGCAGCATTTGCGCTCGGTTTCCGCCAGCGGCCAAAGCCAGGCGACATCAATATGGCTGTGCCCGAAGCAGTGCATCAGCGGCGCCGTAGAACCATTGCGGCAAGCCAGCAGCGGCTGCAGCAGCTTCCGCCCGGCGCGGATACTCGCGTCGCGCGCCTCCTTCGGCAGCTCAAAATCAACCACCAGCGTCAGCTGTTGCAACGCGTCGTCAATCTCGGCGAGACGCAACGAATGCGGATCAAGAATGCCGTCGCGCAGCTGGGTCAGTGTTTCCATATCCAGCCACAGCTGGAAGGCCTCTTCATGCCAGCAGCCGAAGGTCGTCCGCCCCAGCTGCACCGTCGGCGGCGGGCCGGCCACCGGCGCAAACCACTCGGGACGCGGGCCCCCGCCGCAGTTGCGCTGGTTGCCCGCAAAGGTCTCCGCCAAAATGCTGAATTCCTCGCCGCCGCGGGCCTTGGCGCACAACAGCAGCTCGCGACCGCTGTGGTCACGCGCACCGCGGGCCACGCCATTAACCCAGATGATTGATTCCGGGCCGCCCGTCTCCAATTTGAGCACGATTCGTTGCCCAGCCAACTCCGGCGGCACCACGACCTTGCCGCGAAACCACCCCAGCTGCCACTCCTGCCCCCAGGTCGTGCCCGGCGCAATCGCCTGAAAACTCCGCCCCTGCGCCGCAGCCGGCCGCAATGACTCGTCAGTGACAAAATACTCCAAGGCGACATCACCAACCGGACGATAAAAAATCTTCGGCAGGTAATTCCGCCAATGGTCCACACGCCGCCGCCATTCTGGATTCATCACCATGACTCGTCGCCTCCATTCTCTGCTGACAAGGACGCAGCGCGCCGCTCAGCCGTGCCTTGCTCGATTCGTACGCGCCTGACAACAAGTTCATACTATACCGTTGCCAAACCCCATTAGCCATAACTCGGGCTTGCCTGAAAAAGAACAGCAAGTAAGCGGTCACCGATTGATAACCGTTGTTTCTGTCAGCTGCTATGGACAGTATGGACGGCGAGCGGGCAGGTGTTGTCGTCCATCGTGTCCATAATGTCCATGTTGCGCCGTAGGCGCTTAACCATGCTTAACCCC
>JAAZKQ010000691.1 GCA_012799755.1 Lentisphaerota bacterium
AAAACGCAAACACACCGGCCTTCCTACACCAAGCAGCCTACTCTCAAAAAAATCTGCGCAAATCTGCGACATCTGCGGATAAAAAATGTCTGTTATCAATCGCTGACCGCTTACGGATAGAAAGAAATCTGCGAATAAAAACTGCTCCGCTTGAGGCAAATGGCGCTATCTTAGGATGCGGTTGCTTGGGTTGGATATCAAGGTCCATGGTTCATTTACACAGGAGCGCGAAGGCGATGGCAGAGAAAAAACTCCGGGTCGGTGTCATTGGTTGTGGGGGTCGGGGCTGGGCGCATGCCAGTGCCTACATGCGCTCGGACAAGGTTGTGCTGACGGCTTGCGCGGACACCTACAAGCCCGCCCGGGACAGCTTCAAGGCCAAGTTCGGCTTTAAGAAATGCTATGCGAACTATCGCGACATGCTCTTGCGCGAGCGTTTGGACGTGGTCAGCGTCTGTCTTTGGCCGCATTTGCACTGTCCGGCGGTGCTGGATTGCGCGTCGTTGCATCACCCGCCGCGGCTGATCAACGCGGAAAAGCCCATGGCGCCGACCTTTGGCGAGGCCGTGCGGATGCACGAGGCCTGCGTGCAGCGCGATATCATGCTGACTTTCTGCCATCAGCGCCGCTTTGGCGCAAGCTGGTCCACCGCCAAGAAATTACTGGACAGCGGCGCCATCGGCACACTGCAGCGCATGGAGATGAACACCAGCAACATGTTCGACTGGGGCACCCACTGGTTTGACATGATGCACTTCTTCAACAACGACTTGCAGGCGTCCTGGGTCATGGGCCAGATCGGCTGCGCGGCCGACAACAAGATCTTTGGCGCCACCATGGAAACCGCCGGCATCGCCTATGTCAAATGGCCAAACGATGTCACCGGCCTGCTCACCACCGGCCAAGGCAATGCCACGCCATACGAAATCCGCCTTATGGGCAGCACCGGCATGATTGACGTCTATCACGGCAAATGCCGGCTCTTCGCGGAAGGCCAGAAGTGGACGGACGTGCCCCTCGGCGAACAGCGGCCCGATGATACCTACCTGCACATTATTGATTCCATTGACTGTTTGCTCAACAAACGCCAGTCCATCCTCTGCAGCGAAAACGCCCTGCGGGCCACCTCGCTGATCTTCGCCACCTATGAATCATCCCGTCGCCGTGCTCGCGTCTTCCTGCCGCTGAGCATCGAAGATTCGCCGCTGCTGAGCATGCTCGAAGACGGCAAAATCGTCATTCCCGACTGGCCGACCTATATCTCCGCTCAAGACGAGGATGACGGTTTTCGCTTCTTCTACAACGGCAGGAACCTCCGTGGCCTGAACTCTGTGCCGCAGCGCTCCTGGCGTAGTCGCGCCGGTATTCTTTGCAGCGACAAGGCCGGTGCGTGGATTTACTTGGACAAGGCTATCGGCAATTTTGAGCTGCGCTTTGAGTTCCGCCTGGGCAGCCGCAGCGAAGCCGGCGTGGTCTTCTGGGCCGATCCCCGCAAGGGCCCGAAGTCCGGCCTGGAGATTGTCATCGCCGACGACCGCATGTCGCCGCCGGGACTGACGACGACGGGCGCCATCCGTGGCCTCTCACCCGCCACCAAGGGTGGCACCACCACATCAAGCTGGCGACCGGCCAAGGTTGTTTGTCAGGACGGCAAGGTGACATTGAGCATCTCTGACCAGGAGCTGAGCACCCACGATTTGCCCGCGTCCGCATTCGCCGGTCACGCGCGGCAAGGCGCGTTGGGCTTGCTCGCGCGCAGCGGCGAAGTCGAATTCCGCAGCGTCTTCTACGCGCCAAGGGATTGAGTGCAATGCTCTTCACATAAGAGCCAATATAGATCTTGACGAATGTTCAACTCATATAAGAGCCATTGATGTTCGCGTCGGCAAGGCACGCTGAAGGCGTGCCACATACTAGCCCAGGGTTGCGCCTGAGGCGCAACCCTGGGTAAGCATCCCCCCCATGAAGGCACCCTGAAGGGGTGCGACATAGCAAACCCGAGAAGTGAAAACCATTGAGGGATTGAAGGGGAAGCCAGCAACAGGCGACGCAAGCAATGCGTCCTCGCCGTTTTCTCCTTGCTGCCTGACGTCGCTCAGGGCTTTGCGCCGTCTTTGGCTCGCGGTTTGAGCACGACGGTGACGATGCTGTCGCTTGGAGGCTGGGGCTGTAGATGGTTGACGGAGTGAATAGTGTCATCCTCGCCCTCCGCATCGGGCGTGGACAGGACGCTCTCACCGATGGCGTAATTGATGACGACGTTGCCCTCGCCGTCGGCCAGAAAATTGCCGTTTTTGACGCGTGAGCCGACGAAGACCCAGCCGATGCGGGTCATGGGCTTTTCGCTGCGGTTATCAAAAATCCATGCCTCAACGGGATCGCGGCGCGCCTTGCCGGCGGCGTCCGTCCACTCAATGTCAATATCCACCAGGTCGCCACGCTTGCCGACGAGGCTGTCCCGCCGTGGGCCATTTTCAGCGCCGAGGAGATAGAGCATCGCCTGCACTTGCAGGGCCTTGACTTCCGTGCATAGCAGCGCCTCGTGCAGACGGCCATGGGGATGAACAATGATCGCCTCCAGCGCGCCGGCTTGCAAGTTGAAACGCGCCGGGAAGGCCAACTCGCGCTGTTCGCGTCGCACAATGATGTCGCCGACCTTCAACGAGCCGTCCGCCAAGCGCTCTGCGCCGATGGGCAGGGCCTCGGCGTCGGCTGGCGCAACTTGCGCGTGCGCCGCCCCCAACGTGAGGGCCATAAGCAAGAGGCAAAAGCGGATACTGCTGTGCTTGCGTGTCATCGTGTCTTTTCCTTAGCAGTGCCACGCTGTCGCGTGGACGTCGGCCCCTATTCAGTGCCTGATCTTGCCGAATGCGAGTTCCTTGCCGGCCCGGAGGCGCTGTATGTTCTCCTTGTGGCGGTGAATGATAAGCGCCGCAAGAATGATCAGCAGGAAGACCGCCGGCCAGTGCATCTTGTCGTGATCGGCCAGGCGCATGACGAGGGCCGAGAAAGCCATGGCTACGCCGGCGACCATGCTGGCGACGGACACAATCCGATAGCGCAGGAAACTCAGCAGCCAGAATATGGCGCCAACAAGCACCGGCCAGAAAGCTACGCCAAGGACCGCCCCGAGGCTGGTGGCAACGCCCTTGCCGCCCTTGAAATTCAGCCAGCAGGGATAAACATGGCCGAGGACGGTCCCAAAAGCTGCGAAGATGGCGCCCCATTCGAGGCCTATCGCCGTCATTGAGCCCAAGCCGCGACCGATAATCAACACCGGCAGGTAGCCCTTCAAAAAATCCAGAAAGAAGCAGAGGACGCCCCAGTCCCGTCCCAAGGTCCGTCGCACGTTGGTCGCGCCAATATTGCAGCTGCCGTGCCGGCGGATGTCCAGACCATTGAATTTGCCGATGAGAAAGCCGCAGGGCGTGCAACCTATCAAGTAGGAAAGCAGAAAAATAACTATGGCGCTACTGACAACATGAGAGTCGGGCATAAAACCACCTCATTTACCGTCGTGACAGCGGTTGCGAAGCAGTGCCCCGCCTCGTGCCGATGTCCATCGGTCGCGTTTTTCCTTTACGTTGACTGGTCAGCAGCCGCGTCCGCTGGGGCCACCGCCGGCGTCTTGCGACCGCCCTCCGGGCGCGTCAGCTGGCGCGTCCTGGCCGTCACTCTACATCACGCCATCCCTGCGGAGATGGTAGCAGTCATAACAACGAAAGATGTCAATGCCGTAGACTGGAGTCTTTTGCGACATGACCCGTACGTGGAGCAGATCGTCCGTCTTGAGCGAAATCTGATGGGGGTCGTTGTCCGCCACCAGTACTGCCGGTCCCCGCAGGAGTTGGACCGTCAACTTGGTGTTTTCGGACACGACAGTGTGGCCCAGCAAGTCCATGCTGTTGTTGAAGGCCAAGCCAATACCCGCTTGGATATTGCCGTGAGTGATGCTTTGGAAGTAGCCCGTGCTGCCGAAAGGGGTGGCAACCACCAGGCTGTCGGCGACGATTTGGCCGCGGTACAGCACCCCATCCAACCACAACCGATAGCGAATCGCGCTCGTGGTCAACTTGCGCGAGAGAACCACGTCATTGATGCCGCGGAGTTCCTCGCCGGCTTCCGTCTTGGCTGACAACTTGCGCAGCTGTGTCCGCATGAGTTCTCCGCGAAACAGCTTGGACAGCACTGTTTTCTCATCATGCAGCGGGCACTTGGGGTTTTGGCGGCGGTCGCGAATAGGGCATTTAGGCACGCCGGGATAGCTGCGCTCCGCGCCTAGCAAGGATCCATCACCGCCGTGGGAGATGACCAAATCGGGCGCGTCTTCAACCAGCTGCACGGCGGGAACGCGCAACAGCAGTGGCTTGAGGTCAGCCAAATTGCGGCCAATCAGCGCCACGCGAATGGTCTGTTGTTGAAAAATTGCATCCATAGGCGGAAATGTGATTCGTGACTGCCCGAGAAAGAGCGGTGTTTGGAGGCGAAGCGCATTACGATACAAGGAAAACGCAAAAAAACCAATTTGCCGGCTTGGACGCCTCTTGTCGCTGTGGCGTTTAGAGAAAGCCGGCCTTTTCCAAGGTGGCCATGGTTACGGTGCTGTCACTACGTCCCTCGCGCAGAGCGAGATGGCGGAGGATGTAGCGGCCGATCATATCGAACTCAAGGTTGACGGCATCACCGGCCTTGAGGTATTGAAGGTTCGTGCGTGTCCAGGTATGGGGAATGATGGACACGCCAAAGTTGTCGTCCGTCAGGCGCGCGATGGTGAGTGACACACCGTTGACGGCAATGCTGCCTTTCATAATGACCAGCTCGCGCATGTCTGCCGGCAAGGCCACGTCGAGCACAAAGTCGTCGCCATCCTTGCCTATGCGCGTCACCTCGCTGCGGCAGTCCACATGGCCGCTGACGAGATGACCGCCGAGGGCGTCGCCCACGCGCAAGGCCCGCTCCAGATTGACGCGGCTGCCTGAACGGCAGTCGCCGAGGTTGGTCCGCGTCAGGGTCTCGCGCAAGGAGTGAAAGGACAGGCTGTCGTCGCCAATGGCCTCTACCGTCAGGCAAGCGCCATTGACGGCGATGCTGTCGCCGATGCGGATGGCGGCCAGCGGCAAGGAGCAACGCACGGAAAGTTTCGCGGCCTTGCCGCTGCTGTGCAGCGCTGTGACCATGCCGATATCTTCAACCAAGCCGGTAAACATCTTTGCAGTATCCCGTGATGAGCAGATCGTCGCCCACTGTGCGACTACGCATGTTGATGAGTTCCAATGCCTCCGCGAGTTCCTGCGGGTTGTCGCCGCCCACCACCGGACGGCTGCCACGACCACAGAGAAGCTTCGGAGCAACAAAAAACGCCACTTTGTTGACGATGCCCGCACGCAGTGCCGACGCGGCCAGCTCGCCACCCCCTTCAAGCAACAGCGCGGTCACCGGCCGCTGTTCGTGCCGGGCGAGCGCCGCCAGGAAGTCCAACCATTCATCACGACTGCGGGGCTTGGCCAGGATGGGCTTGGGTCCGCCGTCGTTGAGCATTTTAAGCTCCGGCGGCAGTGCCGGAGCGGAGGTCCAGACGATTCGCAGGGGCTGGCGTGGCCAGTTGGCCGGCGTGCGTACCTGCAGAGAGGCGTCGTCCTGCCGTACGGTGTCCCCGCCGGCCATCACGGCGTCGGCCCAGCGGCGCATTTTTTGCACCGTGCGGCGTGCGGCCGGGCCGCTGATCCACTGCGATTGGCCGCCGGCGGTAGCGATGCGGCCATCGAGGGTCATAGCCATCTTCAAGCAGACAAAAGGCCGCTGCTGAGTGACCCAGAAAAAGAAGGCTTCATTGAGGCGCCGACAGGACTCTTCCAGCACATTGCAGCGAACCTCAATGCCGGCATTCCGCAGTTTGCTTACGGCGGCGCCTGCGTGCTTGGGATTTTGGTCCATGCAGCCCACGACCACCCGCTTGACGCCGGCCTTGATGATGGCATCTGTGCAGGGCGGCGTGCGCCCCCAGGTCGAGCAGGGTTCAAGGGTGACGTAGAGCGTCGCGCCACGGGCACGCTCGCCGGCCTGCGCCAAGGCCAGCGGTTCGGCGTGGGGGGCGCCGGCCTGGTGATGATAGCCCTCGCCGACCAGCTCGCCATCGCGAACCAGCACGGCGCCGACCATCGGGTTGGGCGAGCACAGGCCCAACGCCCGTTGCGCCAAGCGCAGCGCCCGGCGCTGCCAGCGAATATCATCATGGTCATTTACTGTTTGCATCACTGCCATTTTCGGGCTTATTTTTCCAAGGACTGAATCAGCAACCGGCAGAGTCGCTGCAGTTCATCAGGGTCGGTATTTTCAATCAGCGTAATGCGCAATGAGGCGCTCTCCATCAGGCCGTACAACAGATTTGCCGCCAAATCGGGATCGGTCACGCGAAACAATCCCGAATCAATGCCTTCCTGCACCAGCTTCTTCAGAGTCCGGCGAAAGGCTACTGTATGACGACGAATCCTGCGTGCTACGGGGAGGTCCTGGCGTCGTTGATCAATCAGGTAATCGAGAATGGCCTGCAAGAGGCGGCGGCTGCGAAACAGCAGGTCAATAGTCTGGCTCAATACCAAATTGAGTTTCTCGGATGCGTTCAGGTCGGGACTGCTGTTGACCGACTCCTGAAAGCGGCGACCGATCACAGCGACCTGATACATGATCGCACCACCAAAAATCTGCCGCTTATTCTGAAAATACTTGTAGAGGGTCGTCCGCGACAATCCGCACACCGTCGCAATCTGCTGGTAGGTCACATCCGGGTAGCCACGCTCCCCAAACAATTTCAACGCCTTTATGAGTATCTCACGTTGCCGTTCATCATGATCAACGACAATGCCCACGTGACAGCCTCCTTTGTCTGCTTGCCGGAATTCGCCCCACCCCGCAGTTGTACCGTAAATTACAGTAATGCGCGGAATGTCATTCTGCCAGAGAGCGGGCGCCCTTCAGTTGAGCTTGTTTTGTCCGTGGAATGACTCGTTTGGGCGTGGCAGGCGCAGCATGGCGGCAATGGCACGACTGCGGTCGTAGAGACTCTGGCGCGCCTGAGCCAGCACCCTGTCGAGGGGCAGGACTGCCGACACCGTGCTGAAGCAAGCCGTGAAATGCGTGCGCAACGCTTCCTGGTCGCCCTCAATGGCGCCCGAAAGCAGTACGCAGGGCACGCCGGCGGCGCGCGCCAGTTCAGCCAGCGCCACGGGCAATTTGCCGCTGAGACTCTGCTGGTCTGTCCGGCCCTCGCCGGTAATGAGCAAGTCCGCATGCCGAAGCTTTTCCGGCAAGCCGACCAACTCAGCGACCAAGCGCGCGCCGGAACGCAGCTCGGCACCGGCGACCGTACGCAGAACGAAGCCGACGCCGCCGGCGGCGCCATCACCCGGCTGCTCCAGGTCCTTCGCCAAGCCTTGCGCCTGCAAAACCGCCGCCCAGTGAGCCAACGCTGCGTCGAGCTCGGCGACCATGGCCGGCGTCGCCCCTTTTTGTGGACCGAATACCGCAGCGGCGCCGCGAGGCCCCGTCAGTGGATTGCTGACATCACAGGCGACGTGCAGACGCAGTGCGCGCAGGCGTTTTTCGCAGCCGCCGCTGTCAATGGCGGCCAAGCGCGCCAATGCCGCGCCGCCAGGCGGCAATTCCCGACCGTCGGCGTCCAGCAACCGACAGCCCAATGCCTGGAGCAAGCCGGCGCCGCCGTCAACCGTCGCGCTGCCGCCAATGCCGATAACGATTTCCTCAACGCCGGCGGCCATAGCTGCACAGATGAGCCGGCCTGTGCCGTAGCTGCTGGCGCGCAGGGGGTCCAATTCGCTTGCCTGCAACAGCTCAATACCGCTGGCGGCGGCCATTTCAACGAAGGCGCGGCGACCGTCAGGCATCATTGCATACTGTGCCGTGATGCTGCGACCGAGGGGGTCCAGCACCGGCACGCTGTGCAGGGTTGCATTCGTGGCGGCGACCACCGCCGCCAGCGTGCCCTCGCCGCCGTCACCCATGGGTACGCAACAGAGCTCGGCGCTCGGCAACTCGGCGGCAAAGCCCGCCGCAATCACCGCGCAAACCTCGTCGCTGCGCATGCAGCCCTTGTATGAATCAGCCGCTATGACGATGTGCATGCCATAAGCTCCTCTTTTCCACTCGTTTCGCAGCCGTGCTGCTGGCTTTTGGCCCGCAGCCGTTGACCTAATCCATGATCCCGCAACAGCCAAGCGTTTGTTTCCCGGTCGTACTGCGGGCTTTCAACTCGCAGCGTGACATGATTCCGCAAGCGGAGCGGAGCCAAACCCATAGCAGCTCACAACCCCGAACTATGGACAATAATGGACAATATGGACACGATGGACGACAGCATATCTACCCCGTCCATCTTGTCCCCGATGTCCCCTGTGTCTCATACCAAAGAGGGGCCGATTATGTCCCCTTCCCTGTCTTGGTAATTACGAAACTATTCCTATATTAACCTAACTCTTATTTTATCTTAACTTTTTTTGTACAATACTACTGTTTCGGTTCCTCTTGATGTTTTCCGATCAACCCAAGGAAGCCCTGCGATGTCTTGGAAATACCTTAAACGCAGTGTGTGTTTCACTCTCATTGAATTGCTGGTCGTCATTGCCATTATCGCCATTCTTGCCGCCATGCTGCTGCCGGCACTGGCCAAGGCGCGGGATAAGGCGCGGGCGATTACTTGCGTGAATAATCTCAAGCAGATCGGCCTTTACCAGACCATGTATTTGGACGACAATGATGGCGTCATCCAAAAGCGCAGCGGATCCATCCGGCCGACGAGCGTCGGCAAATGGCCCGACGTGCTCGTTCCCTACATTTACCCCGGCGTCGCCGCCAGCGACTGGAGTTTTCATCGAGCCAGGCAGACCAGTGCCGGATGGCAGCCCCGCGACCCATTTGCCTGCCCCAGCTCGGAGCCCTGCGACTACAGCCGCAAATCCCTGCACTACGGCGGTAACACGTCCGGCTATCTGTCCTACGGTACCAGCAGCGGCGACAAAGTTAACACCATCATGAACATTGACAACCCGTCCAATCGCGCTTTTTGCATGGACATGAGCCGTATCGCCACCACCCAGTGGAGCATCAGCTGCTACCTCGGCAAGCGCTCAGAAGCCGTGTCCGGCGGCGGCTTCCTCCGCCATAGTTCAAACTCAATGCTTAATGTCTGCTTCGCTGACGGACACGTCACCAGCATGAAACTCAACGCTCTGCCCATTGACGCCAGCACCGGCGACATGGACAATTTCTGGGGAAAAATGCCGTAAACCAGAATAATATCAGCATGGACTGCACAGCGGTCGGCAGTGGATTCGCACCCTCAGTCGGCCGCTTCTTTTTTGGGGGGCATGTGCGCAATCTGACACAGGATTTAACACATGCGCACAGGCCGAAAGAAGCCCGTTATTGCCGTCTTCACGAAGGTTGCTACAGAATTGCTACAGTTTCGCAGCAAAAAAGGGGGTAAAATGGGGTAAAAACTGGGAACACGGACAAAAAAAAGGACTTGCGGTTTTTTGCCGTAAGTCCTTGATAATCAATGGTACCGGAGGTGGGAGTCGAACCCACACGCCCTTGCGGACACCAGATTTTGAGTCTAAGCCGCTATACTTGGTTTTTGATTTTTGGTTCCCTTTTGGTTCCCTTATGATTAAGTTTTTCATTTTTTTTAACGATAACACGATATACATTTAGACAACTGAAAAAAACTGGAAACAAACAATTGCCATAACGTTAAAAGCTGGAAAAATCCACATGGTTAAAAAAGTTAGTGGGGTTATTTGCCGACGGGGCGTAAAAGAAACGTATTACTTGCGTTACAAGCTAAACGGTATAACAAGGCAAATACGACTATTGACGCCGGACGGCAAGCCGATACACGGAGCCGGGCCAAACGGAAAGCCATTAAGCCGCGCAGCCGCCGCCGAAGCACGGAAGACCGCCGAAGCTGCCGCCGGTCGGCATCTTTCGCATATCCGCGAAGCGGATAAGGTGGAGCAATTAAAGCAACTGCAAAGCGCCCTGAGCAACGCCGAGACCGCCGCCCGGGAAGCCGAAGCCGACCTATTAAACGCCCGCGCTACCATTGCGGATGGCTGGGCCTTGTTCATGGGCTGCCCAAAGCGCCCGGCAAGCTGCCGCCGCTACACAAGCGATAACATACCGCGTAATACAACCGCCGGCAATTATCGGGGCTATTATGGCCGCTTCATCATGTGGATGAATGAGAACAACCCCGAAGCGCGACTGTTGAGCGAAGTTACACCGGATATGGCCGCCGCGTTTATGGATAGCATAGCCGCCACCGCCGCAAGTGGGACTTTTAATAAGTACCTGCAATTCTTTAAGTGTTTTTACTCCACCCTGGCCGACGCCAACAAGATCACCGTCGAGAAAAACCCCTTTGCGGATATTGAGCCGCAAGACGGCGAAACGCACAGTAAGCGCCCGCTGAGCCGCCAGCAAATAAGCGCCCTGCTGGATACCGCCGAGGGGGAATTGCAAGTGCTGATTGCCTTGGGCTACTTTACCGGGCTGCGTTTCGGTGACTGCTGCACCCTGCGTTGGGACGAAGTGGACTTGTCCCGACAGATCATTGAGCGTATACCAAACAAGACCGCGCGAACTATAAAGGACAAGGCAAAAGCCACCGTTAAAATTGGCCTAGCGCCCTACTTGTCCGCGCTGCTGGCCGACCTGCCTAGGGCCAGCGAGTATGTTTTACCGGACATGGCCAACAGGCTGCAAAAAGGGCGTCATTCTGGCATTCACCGCGCAATAACGAGCCTCTTTGAGCGCTGCGGCATTGCCACCCGTGCCGATGGAACCGGGGCCGCTTACCACTATGAAGGCAAGCGCAAGGTGTACGAAAAGGGCCGACCCCGCGCCGTTGTCATTTATGGCTTTCATAGCTTGCGTTACAGCTACATCAGCCACAACGCCGAAGCGGGGACGCCCGCCGCCATTATCCAGCGAAACGCCGGACATAGTAACCCCGCCATGACAGAACATTATACCCGCATATCAGACGCCGCCGCCGTGAAATACGCTAAGGCTTTGGATATATCGAACGAGAAAAGCGCCGGGGATATTATCATTGAAGCGCCACCGGCAACCGGAGCCGAAACCAGACGCGAACAACTGAAACGCATTATTGACGCCATGAGCGAAGAACAAATAAACATCCTACTGGAAAAGATGAAACAGGAAAGCCACAGTTAAGGCGCACCGGGAAAAAATTGCTATAATATCATAACTAACTGAGCCTCAGCACCTAACAAAGACGACGGGCCCCCCGTCGTCTTTTTGTGTTTTTACATATAGAAACTTTATCAGTAAGCCGTATCAGTAAACCGTTGAAAATAAAGATATTATGTAAAACAAACAGCTTGTTTGTAACATCAACCAAGCACAAACGGTTACAACTTGGCATAATTGATAAAAACGCATGGCGTATATATGGATAACGGCAATGTAAAACAAAGGAAAAGTTATGCAGCCGACAACAAATAACGCCAGCAAGAAAACACAGGGGAAACATTATGCAGCTAAAAGATTCAATAACGCCAAGTGTCTTAAACGCCGCCGTCGGATTATTGCAACCATACGCGCCAGACTTGTCACCGCGCGCTTTAGTTAAGGCCATTAAGAGCTATCAGGAAAACGACACGCCAGCAACGCCAGACGATGCAAAGATTGAAAGGCCATTAACCAGAAAAGAAGTTGCTGAGCTGTTGGGCTGTACTACCGCAACCGTTAACCGCTATATGAACCTTGGCAAATTGCGCCGCATAAAGTTATCAACTACAAGCGTTCGCATTGATGCCGCGAGCGTTCGTAATTTGCTTAACGGCATGAACGACATGGAATAATGTATTTTCTTGTTCTCTTGGAAAAAGAGGAAGGGCAAGCATGGAGAAGCGAAAAACAGGCTATCATTTCGACAATGAAGAAGCCATTTTATTAGAGGCAATTAAACGACCGGATATTTTTCTCCAATGTTGCCAAAATCTTTTTGGGGAAATGCTGGCCACCATTGAAAAAGTGCCACATCACCCGGCCGCGCAAGATATGGCTGAGGGCTTATTTGTGCTTTTCACTGAGTTTGCCTTTTTTGGGAAACGTAACCAATTTCAGATAATCCTTGACGCCGTTTTTGATGGAGTGGGGGAAGCGAATAAAAAAATGCGCATGGGGACGCCGCAAGGGAAAGAGTAACCCGCCGAACCGGGGACGCCCGGCACCAGAGAACGCCAAAGCTGCAAGGCCCGCCGGGAGATGGCCACCGGAAGCGCCAGAGACTGCCAGAGAACCGGCGAACGCAAGCCGTGA
>JAAZKQ010000692.1 GCA_012799755.1 Lentisphaerota bacterium
AAGCCCCCACCCGAAACAGCACGCTGAAGGCGTGCCACATAGCAAACACGAAAGATGATTTCCATTGCAAGGCAACAGAAAGCGGCCAATTATCAATGGGTGACCGCTTATAGCGCGAGGAGGCGACAAGGGCCGATGGCTCTTGCCGCCCCTCGCAAAACCCAACTATAGCTTATCAGACAAGCTCAGGGCTTGACTGCGGGAACCAGCTTGATGCTTTCAATGGTGATCGTGCTGTCGCCCCGCTGAATGGGATCAAAGCGCAGGTGCCTGAGTGCACCCCGCCATTTGGGGTGTTGCGACAGCTCAAAACGGTAGCGATGCATGCCCTCGTCCGTATGCAGTGGCCTGGTCACAGTAGCTTCGCCGTTGATTGACATGAAGCGAGTTCCCCAGAAAACGGCGGCGTAATCCTTCTCGCCGGGCGCCGGCTTGATTGCCATGGTCACCTCCAGAGCCGTGTAGTCTCGCGCCTTCAGGCGCAGTTCGCCGGAACGCAACGCCGGGTCCCGACCGACACTGCTCATCGTCAACCCTGCCGACGTCAGCCGCAAATCCTTCAGGTACATCAGCGCGCTCCAGCCAAAGAGCTCCGAACTGCCGCGGAAATCCCAGTTGTCCTGGCGCAACTGCCCAAGATTCAACGCAAAGTCATACGGGCCCAATCCCATATCCTGTGGACAGAGGTCATCCGACGCTCCGGTTTCCGTGCAAAACACCGTGCGAATGGCCCGAAGCATCTCGAAACCGAATTCGGAGCAGGGCTCGATATAGCTGCCTTCCGTCCATTCATTCCAAGGCCCAAGCACAAAAACCTTCTGGCCACGGCGATCCAACCAAGTTTTCATATCCTGCAGAAGTCGGGTGAATTCGGCCACGCTGCGGTCGTAGATCACGAAAGTGTCCAAGCCATGCCGCGGCCGCGCATCCCAGCCGGTATCCACCACCGGCAGGAACTTCAGACCGGCGGCAGCGCACTCGGCGGCGGTGTGCTCCCAACTTGCCGGCGATTGATCAACCACGGCCTTATAGGCGTAGAAACGACGATTGCGCGAGCTTTCCTGCGCCCTGCCGAAGCAGTGGTAGGTCGTATAGCCGGCATAGCCCTCCTGCGCCAGCTGGGCTTGACCACCTTGGTTCATGGCGTAAAACACAATGCCGGGCAAACCAGCCTCCCGCGCCAGGCGGTCCGACAATGCCAGCATCTCCGCCGAAGGCGCCGAACCGCCCATGTCCTCACGGATATTCCGCGGGCTCCAGATAAAGACCACCGGCTTGCCGTCCAGCGTCAGGTACTCCGGCGTGCAAATGTACTTTTCCAGCCAACGCTCGGTGACCGCAATCCAATCTTCGCGGCTGTGCGTGCCCTTGCGGTTGTGATTGGCCCACATCAGCGCCCATTTGCAATACCGCTTGTGTCGTGCCTGCACAAAGCCGTCCAGCCAATGCTCATTGTAATTCCGACCGGCCTCCCAGTACCAGTCCACCAGAAAGAAGTTAACGCCATGTTCCGTCGCCCACTTGATCTGCCAGTCAATACATTCCGGGTTGCCCTCGTCATAGTAGCCCAGGACGGGCTTGGTCTGCGGCGCGTACAACGCCATCTCGCGCCATTGTCGGTTTGTGCCGAAACCCGGATAATAGTAGGAACCGATCAGATAGTCCGTCTGCGCCGGCTTGGGTTCGGGCACATAGGCGCCCGCTGCCGGCAGCGCCGGCGAGGGCGTGACCTCCACGGCTTTCGCTGTCCAGCGCTGCCGCAGCTCACCGCCGATC
>JAAZKQ010000693.1 GCA_012799755.1 Lentisphaerota bacterium
AACACCTTGCATGGGTTCCATTGCCCCTTTGGCCCCAGTCAGCTTTGCCGACTGGGGCCAAAGGGGCCGAGGAACACGAACATAAACGACGCTCCACCCAGGGCGTCGCTCCGCCTTTGGCGTCGCTTTGCCCTGGGCTATCATCGTTCGCGCTTTCAGCGCTCAAATGCCAGGGAGAAGACGTTTTGCGGCCGGGCAGTTAAAATGACCGCAGAGACGGCGAGTATCAATGGGCAACTGGCGGGGTGATGTCACGCTGAGGGCTGTGAGCCCGCAGCACGGCCGGGAGATAGGCGTTTGACGGAGTCAGGGCACGCCGCCCGTCAGGGCTCAGGGCACGTCACCCATGCAGGAGCCGAGAAGACGTGCGGTCTTGATCCATGGGTGGTCTTCCGGCACGGTGCGTACATGCCCGGCAACGTCCTTGAGCGGTACGGGGACGCAATCGTCACCACGTACGGCAACCATGACATCGTACTCGCGCTCGGCGATAAGTTCGCCGGCCATCGCGCCGAGCCGCGTGCAAAGCAGCCGGTCAGCGGGAGTGGGGGTGCCGCCGCGCTGGATGTGGCCGAGTTGGGTCATGCGCGCCTCGATGCCGGTGAGCTGCTGGAGTTCACGGACGATGCGGCTGACTCTGGGTTCGCGTATCATGAGGGGCTTTTGCGGCAACTTCGTGGAATCGTCGGACCCGTTGTCATCGGAACCGTTATCGCCGTTCTGCTTGCCGTTTTTCTTCTGTGGCTTGGCGTCATCGTCATCATCTTCGTCCTCGGGCTTTTCATCAACAGCGATGGCGCCTTCGGCTACAGCGACGATGGAGAAGCGTTTGCCGCGATGCCGGCGGGCGTTGAGGTAATCGGCGATGGCGTGAATGTCATACTTGATTTCCGGGATCAGGATGACGTCAGCACCGCCGGCGATGCCGGCACCGAGCGCCAACCAGCCGGCGGAGTGCCCCATGATTTCGACGGCGATCAGGCGGTGGTGGCTGCTGGCGGTGGTGTGAAGGCGGTCAATCGCCTCTGTGGCGATACACTTGGCGGTGTCGTAGCCGAAACAGGTGTCGGTTAGAACCACGTCATTATCAATCGTTTTTGGCAGCGTAATGATATTGAGGCCCTTTTGCGAGAGGCGGTAGGCGTTTTTCTGCGTGCCGTTGCCACCCAAGCAGACGACGCAGTCGAGATTAAGCCTTTGGGCGTTGGCGACGGCGACATCGGTCATGTCCATGACGGTGCCGCCCATGTTCATCTTGTGCGGTTTGTCACGATTTGATCCGAGGATCGTGCCTCCGAGCGTGATGATGCCGCTCACGGTGCGGTCGTCAAGCTGGACATAGCGGTTTTCAACGAGGCCGCGGAAGCCGTCGTGAAAGCCGACGACCTGGATGCCGTAGTGCATGGCCGATTTGGCCACAGCGCGTATGGCTGCGTTAAGACCCGGGCAGTCGCCGCCGGCGGTCAGTATGCCGATGCTGCGTGGTGCCGTTTTGCCGTTTTTTCTTTTGCCGTTGGTGTTCAAGGTGTTGTGTCCGTTTGTGGGTTGCGTTTTCGGTGATAGGGTTCAAGCATGGTGGGTTTCGTCTGTTCCAGGAGGCGTGCGGCGGTTTTAGCCCGTTTGTACAGCTCCTCCTGAGCCCTGACAGGCTGCTCCTTGCCGCGGGCAACGGCGAGACGGTAGTCTCCGTCGGGACAAAGTATACGCGCTTTCACGCGGTCGGTGAAGTAGATGTCGAGGGCGGCGAGAAGTTTTTTTCGTGGTCCGGGTGCGAGCACGGGGATCATGAGTTCGACGCGCTTGTCGAGGTTGCGCGTCATCATGTCGGCGCTGGAGATGTAGAGGTCGTCCAAGCCGCCGTTGCGGAAGCGGAAAATACGGGCATGTTCAAGGTAGTAGTCCACGATGCTCACGACAGTGATATTTTCGCTCATGCCGGGGATACCCGGCTTGAGGCAGCAGATGCCACGCACATTCAGCTTGATTTTCACGCCGGCCCTGGAGGCGTCGTAGAGGGCAGCAATAATGCCGTCATCACTGAGCGAATTCATCTTCATCGTGATTTCAGCTTTTTCGTTGTTGCGGGCGCGTTCGGTTTCGTTGGTGATGAGTTTGAGTATGGTGGAACGGATGGAGAAGGGCGCCATTTCAAGGCGGCGCAGCGATTGCGGGTGCGAGTAGCCGGTGATAGCGTTGAAAACGTCGGAGGCGTCCGCTCCGAAGTCGTTGCGACAGGTGAAGAAACCGACATCGCTATACAGCGCGGCCGTTTTTTCGTTGTAGTTGCCGGTGCCGAAATGCACATAACGCACGATGCCCTGCCGCTCGCGGCGGACAACCAGACAGACCTTTGCGTGCGTCTTGAGCGAACGAACGCCGTAGACGACATGCACCCCTGCGAGTTCAAGCCTGCGGGCCTGCGAGATGTTGCGCGCCTCGTCAAAGCGCGCCCTCAGTTCAATGAGAACAGTGACGTACTTGCCGACTTGCGCAGCGCGGATCAGCGCCTCCACGATGGCGCTCTGCGAGGCCGTGCGGTACAGCACCTGTTTGATGGCCAGCACTTGCGGGTCGTCAGCCGCGTCGCTGATGAATTTTACGACGGGGTCAAACGATTCGTAAGGATGCACAAGTAATATATCGCCCTGCGCTATCTGTGTAAACATACACTCTTTCATATCAACGTCGGGGGAGGGGACCGGCGCCCATTGTTCGGGGCGCAGAGACTCAAAACCATCCGTCTGGACGATTGCCATGAAGCTGCGCAGCTCCAATGGGCCGTCCACATAATAGACGTCTGCCTGGCTAAGGTCGAGCTGTTTCGTCATCGCGCTCATCAGTGCGCGCGAGGCGCTGCGGTGTATTTCGAGGCGTATGCATTCCGTTTCCAGGCGATCATCAAGCAGGTCCTGCATACCCACGAGCAGGTCGGATGACAAATCCTCCCGCAGTTCAATATCGGCGTTGCGCGTAACCCTGAACGGCACGCATTCGCGAACGGACTGGCCTTCCATGATCGCGGCGATTTGCCAAGCCACGACTTGTTCAATCGGGATGAAGACGGCGCGGCCCGCAGTGTCCGGGATTCTGATGAAGCGCGGGAGCTTTGGCCCCAGTGGGATGAAGGCCAGGCGCGGGTCTTCGCCCGGCGTAGCGGGGTCAAGCAGGGCGGCGCAGTGCAACAGCAGCCCCGCCGGGCGGAAGGGGCGGTCGGCGTCCACCCCGACGGGAGAAATGAGCGGGAAAATGTTGTCCATGAACTCGCGTTCCAGCCATTTGCGTTGTTCGTCGCTGAGGGCGTCAACACTTTCCAGCAGGACGAAACCGTGGTCGGCGAGCTCCTTTGCAAGGGACGCCAGCAGCTCATATTGGTCAGTCACCATTTTGCGCATGCGGCGCGTGACGGCAACGAGCTGTTGGCGCGGCGTCATGCCGGAGGGGTCGGTGCGGCGGATTTTGGCCGCGACCAGCAGTTTAAGCCCGCCGACGCGAACCATGCAGAACTCGTCCAGGTTGGAGCCGGTAATGGAGAGGAATTTCAGGCGCTCAAGCAGTGGTACCGCCGGATTGCATGCTTCAAGGAGCACGCGCTGGTTGAACTCAAGCCAGCTGAGCTCCCGATTCAGGAATTCGTTGGCGGCGGGTGTGGATGAGGTTTTTTCTTTTTCATTGTCATGGCGATTGGCGTCGTTGTGTCTATTCCTGGTCATAGAGGTGGCAATGACGTCCGTACATCAACTCAAAAAGATCACCTTTCTCTGCAAGGGCCACCTGTTCCGCACTCGTTGCCACCCGGTGCGCCGGTATGCAAAGGAGGGATGTCTCGTCGAGTTCAAATCTGATTTTGCCGAGGCTGCGGTCGTGCACCCGACCGATTGCATCAGCGACACGCAGGATGGCGGCAAGCTTGCTGACGACCAGCCGGTCTTCATGCGGGAGCGCGCTGTACTCCGGGTGGCTGGCATTCGGCATGGCCTTGCGGTGGTATCGCGCAATCACGGCGATGAGTTCTATTTCTTCAGAGGCGAGGCCGGCGAACTCGGTGTTGCGTATAAGGTACATCGTGTGGAGGTGGTGGGAATGTGCGCTCACAAACATGCCGATGTCGTGCAGGAGCGCGGCCACCTCCAGGATCAGGCGATGGCGTTGCGTGCAGCCATGCTCCTCTTGCAGCAGGTCGAAGAGCTGGAGTGAGAGTTTCGCCACCTGTTCCGCATGGACCTCATCGTGCTGATACTTTCTGCCCGTGGCCCTGGCGATGCGCAGCACGTGCTTGCGCATCGTGTTGGTCCATGGCGTGCCGTCCACGGCTTCCTCAAGCAAGCCGTGGCAGAAGGAGAGGCTGCTGATGCACACCGATTTGAGCGGTACGGCACGCGCCACGGATATGGCAATGCTCAGCGCCGGCGCGATCAGTTCGGCGTCCGAGTAGGACACGCGCCACTCGCGGACGATTTCCTCGGTAGATGCCTTCTCAATCTCTTTGAGCAGCGCATCAAGCTCATCCACGGTGACGGTTATCATGCCTGTGGCCGGGTCGAGTTCGACGGCACTATTCCTGTCCGGTCGCAGGCGTGCGCCGGCAAAGCGCATCTCGCGGCCCATCAGGAATAGCTTGACGGCCTTCACGTCGTCCACATTCTTGCACAGCTGCTCGGCGATTTCGTGTGTACGACCGTCTGCAAGCGCGACAAGCTGTCGCGGTCGGAAGTCGCCCTTTTCCATCTGTTGGCGTATCTGCAGCGAGCCCACGCTGTAGGTCTGCACGAAGCGAATTTCGCCGTCTTTGCGGCACAGCATGCTGCAGGTCAGGCCGCCGACCTCAAGCACTGCCGCCTCGCCTTTTTCGTGGCTGCCGCTACCGCTGTTCTGCGAGCGAAACGCCAGATGGTAGTAATAACAGATTTGCCCCTGATCGAGCAGGCGGAAAGCGATGTGCGTAATATTTGCCAGCCTGTCAAGGAAAACCGCGCTGTTGTCGGCCATGCTTAGCGTTGCCGTAGCCACGGCGGTGACCGATTCCGGTGGGATGCCGTACTCGTCAAGCAGTTTGTGGAAGGCCTTGAGGATTTGCACACATTGCTCCACCGTGGCATTCAATATCCTGCTTGAGGTGACAATGTCGCGCCCGATGGGCACCGACTGCACGGCCTTTTCGAGGATATAGGTTTCTCCGGTGTAGCGTTTCTCCGCAATCAGCATCCGAATGAACGTTGCGCCGATATCAATAACGGCGATCATGACCGGCGCTGCCTGTTCTTCCGCTGGGCTGCTGTGTTGTTCCATATCTATGCGAGTGAATGTGCCTATCCCAAGGGTGATTGACGAGAGAACTCTTTGACAAAACGCGTTCGTATCTTTAATCTGATTGCCGACAAGCGCCCTGTCTAGTAAAGAAAGTAGAATATTCTCCGATTGTAACTGGAAAACTTAAACGCACACTTTTTGTGCCGTTAATTCTGCAAATTGCGAGGTGTGCGTTTAATCCTGCGAATGAGCCAGTGTGCTTTTTCCTCTTCAAACGCATTTGTAGAGGCTCATCT
>JAAZKQ010000694.1 GCA_012799755.1 Lentisphaerota bacterium
CCCGGGCCGCCGCCGAAAAGGCGGCCCAAGCCGAGAAGGCCAACGAGAAGCTGGCCAGTCTGCTGGGTAAGAAGTAGGGGTTGACTCGTCGCCGGTACGGCAAGGACAGAGAATGACGAATATGCGTGCCAGTGGGAGCCTTGAGCTTCCGCTGGCAGTCTTGTCTTGGGAGCATGCATGAGCACGGAAGCAACAGCGAAAAACGTGGCGCCGGCGAGCGCCAGTACGGATAATGGCACCGCGAGCGCGAGCGGCGCGACGGCAGGCAGAACGGTCTGTTGTTCGGTGCAGGGGGCGACAAGCGTCGCCGGAGCATCAACGCCCGCAGGGGCAGGTAGTTCTCCGAGCAGTCGTCCCAGCTGGCTTGCGGGGATATGGCGGGTGTTGCTGGCCTATTTACTTGGCGTGGGCGTTTTGGCCCTGCTGATGGTGATCATGCGACGCGCGCAGCAGTGAGGAGCCGATAGGGGGACAAGTTGCCGTAATCGGTCACCCGTTGATAACTGTTGTTCCCGCGCGCTGCTATGGACGCTATGGACGATGGCACATGTTGTCCACGTCCGTCTGCCTTGTCCACTTTCACCAAGATAGCGTCTGCTTTCCAACCGTGCTGCGGGCTTGTAGCCCGGCAGCGGACATGACCCCGCAAACGGTGCCAAACGTGCGTCTTCCGGCAGAGTAGAAGCGGCTTCCAGCCGCTTTGCCAAGCGCCCTTCTCCCGGTCGTGCTACGGGCTTGTAGCCTGCAGCGTAACATGACCCCGCAAAACCAGGCGCTCGGCATTGGTCTGACGCTCCTGCCGGTAGCCCGCCTGACCCCAGTGTCCGACACGGTGACAAAAAAAGGACGGTAGTGCCTTTTTGAGCACGGCCATACCCCCAAATGCGAAAGTCGGGCTCGCCGCGCTGCTTGTTAAAGCCGGTTCAGCTGATGTTGCTTTCGCGTTGATAGACGCGGACATAGTCTATTTCGAAGTCTTTCGGATAGACCATGGCGGGGTCAATTTCGCCGATCCAGCCGGAATACTGGAAGAGGGCGAGGAGGATGAACATTTTTTCCGGCGGCGTCGGGCCGATGTATTCCTCCATGCAGACGTCATCACAGTACCAGGCGATGCGTCCTTCTTCCCATTCCATGGCCCAGACGTGAAAGTCCTCTGCGGCGTCAAAGTCATTGTGGTGCAAGTAATGGCCGTTTTTCGTGAAATGGACGTTGAGGTCAACGTCATTGCCGCTGGGGGTGTTGTATCGTCCTTGCAGTTCGATGATATCAATTTCGAGGGCGCCGGCCTGCAAGTCCTTGGGCTGGCCTTCCGGGGTGTATTCCTGCTTGGTCGGATCGCATTGATGCAGCCAGAAGGCGCTGAGCAGTCCACTGCCGCGCGGGCAGCGGGCGCGGATTTCGAACCAGCCGTATTTCTGGGAGAATTTTTCCATGATTTGGAAGGATTCTGCGGTTGCACCGAAGCGATGGTCAGAGGTCGTGATGCAGCTGACGCAGGGATGCGCCGGTTCGGGGCGGAACGGCAACCGGTCGTCAATGCGGAGCTTCAGGATGCTGTCTTCAATGACGAAATGGGCGTTGTGGTCAACCCAGCGGCCGGGGAAGCCGATGCGGCGGAAGTATTCCTTGCGTCCGGAGCGGTATGCCGGGTACCAGTACATGTCATTGAGCTGGGGGCGGTCGAAGTCATCCGCAAAGGTCAGTTTCCAGCCTGGTTTGACGGGTGGGGACTTTTGTGTTGACATGGGACGTGTTTCTCCGTGTTGTGGGTGCGAGATGGCGGCAGTTGGGCGTAAGTTCACGGATGGCGCTTGCCCTTGCCGGCGTACCGATGCCGTTCGAACCTGGCAGCCGGCACGGCAGCAGGCTGGTGGGGTGATTTAAGGACTGTGCGAAAAATAGCCTGAAATCGCTCCTCGGCAAGCCAAAAAATCGCCGATTAACAGCAAATTGGTGAGCGAACACTCGTTGATATTGGCCGATCCCAAGGGACGCCTGAGACCGCTTGGACTCATTGGCGGCGGCGCCGGGGCGAGGACTCACGACTCATAAGGCATGCTTCCATGGCTTGGACAACCGGGACGCCCGGGACCGCGGGGAATGACCCAGTGGCTCCAGGGGACTGCTAGGCCGACGCCGGGGACTCCTGGAAGCGTCGCCGCAGGTTGCGCTTTTGGCGCCCAAACACATCGCTCGACAGCAAGCGATGCACGCATCACCTGAGAGCGTCGCGCCTTGGACTGGAATGTTTTGCGCTTTCAGCGCTTCTGCTGCTTGCGGCGGGAATGCAGGGCGGGGGCGCGGATACCAATGATTGATCGTTTGCTGTTTTTTATTTTTTTATATATTTTGTTATTGCTTTTGCTTGAATTGCAGTCAGTTACAAATAATTTACTAAAATAGTTTTTTAAGTTTTTTTAATTTTTTGTGCAAAGGGTGCAGCATTATGGCTAAATACATGGATTATCTTTGTGAGAACTATCCCCACATCAGTTTCAAGAGGAACTGGGACATTAAAGATTCAATGTTCATGCTGGGTGAATGCAAGGCAATGATTGATGCCATCAGCTTTCTCCCATGCTCGCCGGAGAAAATGCACAAATTGTTAAAAGTATCTCTGATAAAAGGGGCAATGGCCACAACGGCAATCGAAGGGAATACCTTATCCGAAGAGGAAGTGGCTGACGTTTACGAAGGAAAGAAATTTGAGGCAAGCCGTGAGTATTTGGAAAAAGAAGTAAAGAATGTCATTGATGCATTAAATACAATTCTCAATGATGTTTTAATAGAAGATAGAGATGATTACATTTCAGTTGATTTAATATGTTCTTATCATAAAATGATTGGAAAAGGACTAGGTGAAAACTTCGCTTCTATTCCAGGTAAAATAAGGGAAAATAATGTTCATGTCGGCACCTACCGTCCCCCAAATTATGAATACCTCCCTGATATTATGCAGAAGTTTTGTCTTTGGTTAAAAGAGGAATTCGTGTATAAGCAGGATCAGGAACAAAATTTCATTGATAATATTGTTGAATCCATTGTTGCTCACGCCTATATAGCTTTTATTCACCCATTTGGCGACGGAAATGGCCGTACTGCGAGAATGATTGAATTCTATCTCCTTCTCCGAGGTTGCTTGCCGAATATTTGCTCACACTTGTTATCTAATCACTACAACAACACTCGTAGCGAATATTATCGTCAATTGGAGAATGCCACTAAGAGGCGTGACCTTTCGGACTTTATCAGATATGCCGTCAGGGGATTAAGAGATGGTCTTGCTTTGCAACTTGCTGCTCTTCAACGTCATCAACTTGAGGGTGCCTGGAAGAACTATATTTATGATGTTGCGGAAAATTGGCGCGTTGCTGAAAAACGTCGTAAACGTATGAGCATCATGGTTTCTCATATGAACATTTTTGATGAATATCACCTCAATAACATAGCGAGTTGCCACCCAGATACTGTAAGGGAATATGCTAAGTTAACTCCAACTATATTAACGCGCGATATTGATTTTCTGCTAGAAGAAAAAATACTCATAAAAAAAGAAAAAGGTTATTCTGTGAATATTGGCGTGTTATTATCCAACCTTCCTGATAGGAGAACTATTAGGCAAAAATAGCTTATTGGGTTTTGCAGGGGATGAGGAAACCCTCGCTTCGCTTGACCGCCGTTGCATGGCGAGGGAAGCCAGGTTGTTGGCTTTGTTTGCGGGGTCATGCCACGTTGCGGGCTGCAAGGCCGCAGCACGGTCGGGGAACGGGCGCTCTTCTTATTCAATTTCCAGATGATTGTGTAAACTGGTTGCTTGTTTTCAGTCGTCGTATCCAAGGCGTTCTTTAGTCAGGCCGCGCTCCTTCATCTGGCGGTCGCGGATGGGGATGTAGCGTTCAGCCGGGACACGGCTGAAGTTAAAGCAAGGCCCGTGCAGGCAACGACTGTCTGTGTCTTGGTCAACCAGCACCTCCAGAATGTCGTCGGGGGTGTCGGACATGACATAACGGCAATACATGCGGTCAGTTTCACGCTCAAGATACTCAATCCATTTATTCCCTTTTCCGTCGTCGAGAATCATTTTGTCATCCCTTCTTTTGTGGTGGAATGCTTGCTTGCGAAGCTGGGTCAACGGCTTTTCGGACTACAGTTTTTGGGTGGTGCGGTGGATGACGTCGTCCTGGATGCGTTCATCGAGGCGGGTGAAAGTTGCCGAGAAGCCACTGACGCGAACGCGGAGGGCGGGGTATTTTTCGGGCGCTTTGCGGGCGTCCATGAGTTCTTCCTTTGAGACGTGATTGAGCTGGATGTGCAGGCCGCCCATGCGGAAGTAGGTTTCGATCATGGCGACGAGTTTGGCGAAGGATTCGTCGTTGCTGACGGTGTCATGGGTGACCATGAGGTTGAAGACCGAGCTGCCGCACATGATGCCGGTGGGGTCCATGCGGGCGACGGAGGAGAGCAGGGCGGTGGGGCCGTTGCGGTCTTTGCCGTCGTTCTGACCGCTGCCGACGTTGAAGGGAGCGCCGGCGAAGCGGCCGTCGGGAGTGGCCGGGGTGAGGGCGCCAAAGGTGGCGTAATGCGGATGATAGCCGGCGAGATTGCCATAATTGATGGGCGTGCCGAACATGTCGGTGCGGCCTTTGACGAAACGGTGGAGACTGGTGGTGAAGCGTTGGGCGATGGCGTCGGAGTGTTCGTCGTCATTGCCGAAGAAGCGGCCGCGGTTGAGGATTTCGGCGCGGAGGTCTTCATGGCCCTGCCAGTTGTCCCTGAGAGCGGCTAGCAGCTGAGCCATGGTGACGCATTTCTCGTCGTAGACGAATTGCTTGATGATGGCCAGCGAATCAATGCTGCACATATAGCCCATAAGCGTGTTGCAGACGCGGGCGCGAGTGAAACCGCCTTGGGTGACGCTGCGGGCCTTGGCGATGCAGCCGTCAATGAATAGCGAGCTGGCCACATTGACGTCCTTGGCGCGGCCGGCATTGAAAAGATTGACGTAGTAGATGAGCAGGTCAAGGTCTTTGAAGAGTTCGGTTTCGTAGAGCTGGTAGAAGTCATCGAAGGAGGCGCAGGCGCAGCAGTCGTCACTGCGGTCGAAGAGCGTCCTGACCAGACAGCGGGCGACATTGCCGGTGGCGCCGCTGAAATTGATGGAGCCTTGGAAAGCGGGTTCATTGCAGCCGACCATGATGTACTGGCAGGCTTCAGCGAAGGTCATGCCGGCGTTGTTCATGAAGGAGGCGATGCGTGGGGCGTCGTTGACGATGGCGATGCGCTTATACTTGTCCTTGCGTTCGCAGTCCAGGACGGTATAGAGGACCTCGCGGGGCGTGTCGGGCGTCCAGCGCAGGGACAGCTGCGGGCAGGTATGCGGCAGTTCCATGAGGGCTTCGAGAATGAGGCGGGAGAGATCGGAAAAGTTGTCCTGGCGCTGTTCATTGTAGCCGCCGATGACGAAATGGGACTCGCCGCCCTTGTCGGCATTGCTGTTGGTGTGGGGCGTGTGGCCCTTGATCATGGTGAAGAGTTCCTGGAGGAGCTCCTTGGCGTGGTCGCGGCTGAGGCTGCCGTCGGCGATGCCTTGGTCATAGAGCGGGCGGAGGTAGCGGTCAGGCAGGCCGATGCTGTCGGGCAGGAAGGCAAAGCAGATGAAGACGGCTTGGACAGCCTCGGCAAAGTTGCGGGCGGGGTACATGGGCACGCGGCGGCAGGTTGCCGCCATGGTGCGCAGACGCGCCTGGCGTTGCGGGTCGGCGCAGTCCCGGGCTTTTTGGAGGCAGGCCAGGGCGCATTTTTCGGCCCATTCGCCGATGCTTTGGCAGGTCATGTCCAGGGCGCTGAGGAAGTACAGGGCGTCCGGATTGTCGCGATGGACGGCTCGCGCCTGGGCGATTTCCCGGCGGTGGCCGATCAGGCCCTGAGTGATGACGCGCTCGAAATTGGCGTTGGAGTGCTGCCATTCGAAGATCACGAGGTCTTCCTGGGGCTTTCTGTAGTAGGCGCCGGCCATGGCGGCGAAGGCCTTGTGACCGCTGCGGTGAAAGACATCGGCGGGGAAGGAGCCATCAAAGCGGAAATGGCCGATAAGCTCCATGTCGTCGTCTATTCGCACCGTTTGCGCGAGGAGGTATTCGCGCAGGCGTTTGGCGATGCGGATGGGTTCCGGGAGGGTTTCGTCCGCGGGGCTGTAGTCCACCTTGACGCAGGGCGGGTAGATGTCGTTATGGTTGACGTAGTGGGCCAGTCTGGCGATGCGGCTGTTCATAGCGCCTCCTGGAGCTGCGTGGTGGCTGAGTTTGGAGCGTTTGGAAGCTGCGTTGGCGGGTATGGAAATGAGATGGCGACGCCCCTGGGGCTGGGTTTCACAGCGGCAGTTTGTTCATGGCGTCCCACAGATCATCAACATCCATGCTGCAGTGCTTGTTCACGGCGAGGTAATGCTGGCAGAGAACGTAGATTTCGTCGCTGCTGAGGCGCAATTCGGTGAAGAGAGTAACGAGGTCGCCGGCGATGGCTTGGCGCATGCCGTGCCGGCGCCGGAAACGACCGTGGGCGAGGTCAATGAGGGTGACATCGGGGTTATCCTCGTCGCTATTTTTCGGCATGAGCATCTTATGGGCGTGGAAGGCGGCATGATGGAAGCCGGCGGCGTGTGCCAGGGCGATAAACCCCACGCATTTATGACAGAAGCCCATGCGGAGGCGTCTACGGTCGCACCAGTCGCCGGTAGGCAGGAGGATGGAGCCGTCAACCGTATTGTCAATGAATTCCGTGATGATGAAAGAACTGACCAGTTCGCCGAAATGGCGTTTTTCGCCGCAGGCCAAGACGGTTGGCACGGGTATGCCCAAGGCGCCGAGGGCGGCGAAGTTGGCTGCTTCGTGCACTGCGGTGGAGTGATGAAAGAATCCGTAAAACGAGCGATTTTCTTCCTCGTGATATTTGCAGACGACTTTTCGTGAATCGAAGTGCTCAGGGAGTTCGACGCACCAGACTTCTTTGCCGGGGGTGTCGGACATATAGCGCCCTGAGCGTACGCACAGGGGATGCTTTTCGAGCCAAGTGGCGGCGGCGCCAAAGCCGGGGACTGCCCAGGACCAAGAGCGAAGGGGTGCCGGGCTCATGGTGTCTATCTGGCTTTTATAGCAGGCCAAGGCGCGTCGGCGGAAACGCCGGGAATCAAGTTTGACAGGGAGGCTGATCTCGGTGGTCATGGCGCTGTGGCGGGATGTGACATGGGCGGCGGGGCGGCTGAAATAATCAATCTACCACGCCGGGGCCATTTTGTCGCTCAAGCATTGGCAAATCGCCGATATATTCAAGCACTGGCTTTCCCTGTTGGTCTTTGCTGACGAAGATGAAGCCCGAACCAGGGAAACGCTCGGAGAGCGACCGGGCGAGGTCCTGCCTGCCGATGAACGCCGCCGTGGAGAAGACATCGGAAAGCAGGCCACTGGTGGTGACGACGCTGACGCCGTCAAGATAGGTGCAGGGCATGCCGCTGCGCGGATCCATGATGTGGCCGACGCGTTTGCCATCAACGAAACGGAAGCGTTCATAGTTGCCGCTGGTGGCGATGAAACGTCCGCGCAAGGACATGGTGCCCAGCAGCGTGTTCGCGGCGTGTGGATTGCGGATGCCGATGGTGAAAGCTTCGCGGCCCGGCGGAGGCGTTGCGGAACAAGCGATATTGCCACCAAGATCAAGGAGGAAGATGTCCGCGCCGTGCTGTGCGAGGATTTTACCGGCCATGTCGAGGGCATAGCCTTTGGCGATACCGCCGAAATCAAGGCGCATGCCCGGGACGCTGAAGGCGACGCTGTGCTGCTGCTCATCGAAGCGGACTTTGTCCAGTCCGACTTTTTGGCGCACGGCTTGCATCTCGTCCTGACTGGGTGCGATCTGCTGTTTCCCATAGAATCCCCATAGCTGCATGAGGGGGCCGATGGTGACATCGAAGGCGCCGTCGCTGATGCGCCATGCCTCGCGGGCGCTCATGAGGATGTCCCAGAGCATGGGCGAGCAGGTGACGGGAGCGCTGGCGGCGTTGCGGTTGATGGCACTCAATTCGCTTTTGGGGTCGTAAACGTTGATGCAGTCGTGGAGGAGTCGCAGCTGCTGATTGAGTTCAGCGAAGAGCGCCTCGCTCTTCGCGGGTGGCAGTGACCAGACGCTGAGGCGACACAGGGTGTTGAAGACCGTGAAGTCCATCAGCTGGGGCGACGCAATGGCTTCGCCGGCAACATCGGCGCTCTGCGTGACGCTGCGTTCTCGGCGCAGGATGAAGAATGCGATGATGGCAATAAGCAATACGCAGAACAGTGGTGCCAGAAGGCGTAGGCGTTTGTTGGTTATTGGCGAGGAGTTGGGCATGATTTTTGTGTAATGGGGGTGGGGTTCTAGTAGAGTGCAGGGTTTTGTTTACTGATGTTGGTGTTTTTTTGCAACCATAAACCTATGGACAGTATGGACTCTATGGACGCCAGCGGCTTTTATTTTATAGCCTCGCCCGGACTCTGCAAGCGGTTTCAAGCGCCTGCCTGCAATGTCTGGTAAGCGGTCACCCATTGATAATTAGCCGTTTTCTGTTGCCTTGCGATGGAAATTATCCTTCGTGTTTGCTATGTGGCACGCCTTCAGCGTGCTGTTTCGAGTGGGGGCTTCCCTGGGGTTGCGCCACGGGCGCAACCCCGGGCTGGTATGTGGTGCCCATTCAGGGCACGTCGCCGCTCTGGGGCCGCTTGCGCGCCGTTTGCGGGGTCATGTCACGCTGCGGGCTACAAGCCCGCAACACAGCCGGGAAACAGGCGTGCTTGGTGCCGCAGAACGGACAGGAAACAGGTGCCTGTCCACAGTGTCCATAGTGTCCACAATGTCCACAATGTTCACTTTATCAATGAGTGATCGGTTACAATGTCTGTGCTCCGACCTCCTTTACCGGACTTGAAGCCTTGGTTCTCTCATACAAAGTATAAGGTTTCGGCGTGGTTGTGCAACAGGCGGCGTGCTACATTGTTCAAGTTATCGGAAAAACTAATGAAGACAGACAAGACCAGGGATTATATGGCAGAGCCAGCAGCAGAACATCAGCCGAGAGGCAGGCGCGGAGCAGCGTGGTTGAATGTGGGCATTAGCTGCGGCTTGCTGTTTTTGTTGATCATCGGCGCTGCGCTATGGTGGCGTCAACGGCAGTCGGCCGCGACATCGGCGGCTGCGATAGATGCGCTTGTGCCGCCGGGCTGGACGCTACTGGAGAGTCGTGAGCGCTTGGGAGCGACCTTTGCGGCGACCGCTGAGCTTGTTGAGCCACCCCCTGTGGACAGTGCGCTGGTGGCTCGGCTTTGGGGACAGCTCTGTCAACTTGACGTGGTGGTCATGGCGGGACTGGCTCGCATCGTTGAGCGCCGTGGCGGTCCGGGCAATGAAGAGGCGCTGGCTGAGCAGGCCCTGTCGCGACCGCTGGCGGCTGGTGACCGCTTGACATTGGTGAAATCGCCGGATGCGGTGGTTTTGTATCTTAATGCCGTGCAATTGGTGGCGGCGTCCTTGCGGCAGCAGGAGTGGCGTCGTTTGGCCTGGGGCTGGGCTGGGGAGAGCGCTGCCGCAGCAGCGCCGCAACTGTCCTTCCAGCGCATTGCGCCTCTGTTGTTCAGTGACAACTTCATGCATGACGAGGGCGCTTTGGGCGAATGGAAAGTCGTGCATGGCGACTGGCAGGTGCATGCCTTGCAGACGCCAGTGCGCAGTGCCAATCCCTTCTCATTTCTGGGCTGCGGCGAGCGTGGAGAGGCCATTGCCGGCTATTGGTTTTGGCGGAATTATCGTTTCACCTGCTCAGCGCATCCCTTGCCCGGGAGCAGTTTTGGCCTAGGCTTCTGCCGTGTTGACGAGCGTAATGGCTATGAGTTGCGCTGGCGGCCGGATAGCGGTACGGCGCCGGCCGCGCTGGTCTTGAGCAAAGTACGCGATGGTGAGCGGCAGCCGCTCGCGAAAAAGACGATGGCTTTCGCGCCAGGCTTCTGGATGGAGCTGTCGGTGAGCCAGCTCAACGGGCTGCTGGAGGTCCATGTTTACGGCCACCGGGTCATGCAGGTCGTTGATGACGCGCCATTTTTGGGCGGTGGCATCAGTCTGCTCAGCGCTGGCGGTGAAGGAACGGTTTTTGACGACGTGGATGTGCGGCCGGTGGACCGATTAGACTTGGACTGCGCGCAATGGCCGGCGCTCGTTTGGCGGCAAGTGCCGGGCAGCGGCGTGGGTGATGCGGGGCTGCGTGATGTCGCCGCCGGCGAAATTGGCGGCATTGAGCTGGCGAACAGCAGCGTGTCCTGCGTGGTCAACGGCATGGATGCTACGAATGCCGTGCTGGAGTTGCGTTCGCGCATCAGCGATGGTTGCATGCTGCTGGCGCGTATCGGCCCCGCTGCGGAGGGAGCGACAGAAGTGGGGATACTCTGGCGGCATCCGGGGGGTGAAGATCGGTTGGCGAGCATGGCACTGCCGGCAATATCAGGCAGCAACGAGCTGCGTTTTTCCTGTCTGGGCCGCAATGCCTGGGTAGTGCTTGATGGCCAATCAATCTGCTGGGCGCGCGTACCGCCGGCGACAGCGGGGGGCTGCGGCGTGAGTCTGGCGGTCCGACCGGGAACAACGGCGCAGCCGAAGCTGATGCGGGTTGGCGTGGCACCGGCCTTGCCCCTGCCGCAGGTCGTTGACCGGGTGGAAACCTTCACCCATGAGGAAAGCATGCGCAGCTGGAACAATCCTGTGCTCGAATGGCTGCCAAGCAAGGGCGGTGATACGACAGACTACTGGCACCGCAGTGACTTCTGGAGCGCGCTCGCGGTGGACATGGATGTCACGAAGCTGCGCTCTTTGGCGGCCCAGCCGCGCTGGGGGCTGACCATGGGCAGCGAGGTGGATGACGGCGCGGCGATCAACACCGTTGCGTCGTTGGTAGTGGACAGCAAGGACAATGAACTGCAATTCAGGCCGGCGCCGGATCAGGAGCCGTTGGTGCTTAAGATGACCCGGATGCCGCGGTCGCTGGGGCTTGAACGCCGCGATGGGCGTCTGGTTGCCTATGTGGACGGGGAAGCAGCCTGGAACGCAGTCCTGCCGACGTCCTTACGACGCTTGGCCTTTGCCGGTCGCATCGGCAAAGGCGATACGCGGCCCTGGGCGGAAGGGGTGACTCTGCGGGCGGCCGGGGTGAAAACGGATTCATTCCGCGAGGCGCCGACGCAGTGGCTGCCAGTGGCAGGCACTTGGGAAGTGACGAATCGCTGGGAATGCGACCCGCGCTGGTCCTTCTTTTCCGGCACGCAGCTTGACGGCGTTGCCTGCAACTGGCACAAAATCCGCCATGGCGAATCGCTGACGGTGGAGTATTTTGTCGGCCCGAAGATGGATGCGGCTCGCGGCAAAAAATATGAATATGCCGGCGATTACAATTTTGTGCTGGCGGCAGATGGTCGAGACATTAGCAGCGGCTACAGTTTTATGTTCGGTGGCTGGGACGACCGGGGCTCGCAGATTCTTCGGAAAAAGAAGCTGCTGCTGGAAAATAGCTCGGTGATCGTGCCGCGTTCAGGCGCGATTCATCGTCGCTGGTTCAGCCTCAAAGTCCGCAAGGACGGGGGGCGGCTGAGTTTCTGGGTTGACGGCGTTCAGGTCGGCACGGTTGTTGACCCGGCGCCGTTGACGGGTGACCGGCTGGGTCTTTGGACCTGGCATAACGGCATGATGGTCGCGCAGTTCCGACTGTCCAGCGACCAGGATGACTTTGCGTTGCTGCCACCGGGAACCTTGCCCGTGGGCACGCCGAAGACGCCCTACGAATGACACGGTGTTTTTTTTACGGGATTGAGATAGGGACTACGGCACAGGGTTTATTAACACAGGAGCATGGACATGAAGGTCGGATTGTGTGGATTTGGCGGAATGGGGCGCACGCATGCGCAGTTGTTGCAGAAGCATGCTGATGTGAAGTTGGTCGCGGTGGCCGACGCAGAGGAGGAGCGGCGGCAGTTGGCCAAGGATACCTACGGAGTGCAGACCTGGGCCAGCGGCGAGGAGATGATTGCCGCCGGCGGTTTGGACGTGGTTTTCGTCTGTGTGCCGACCTACTTGCATGCGCCACTGACGATTCAAGCCTTGCGGGCAGGCTGTGATGTCTTCTGCGAAAAGCCCATGGCGCTCAACGAGGCGCTGTGCCAGGACATGATTGCGGCTGCCGACGAATGTGACAAGGCCCTGATGATTGGTCAAGTTCTGCGTTTCTGGCCTGAATACGTCTTTCTGAAGAAGGCAATTGACTCAGGTGAATACGGCAAGCTGCACACGCTGTCCATGACGC
>JAAZKQ010000695.1 GCA_012799755.1 Lentisphaerota bacterium
ACGCTGCGGGCTACAAGCCCGCAGCACGACCGGAAAACAAGCGTGGATGGTGCCGCAGAACGGACAGGAAACAGGTGCTTGTCCACCCTGTCCACAACGTCCACAATGTCCACTTTATCAATGGGTGACCGCTTCCCTCCCTTTTGTAAGCGGTCACCGATTGAAAACTGTGTTCCTGCGAGCTGCAACAGCAAATGCCCGTGACCGCCTGCGACCCGCAACACGATGGACAATATGGACAATATGGGCACGATGGACGAACACTTGCTCGCCCGCCGTCCATACTGTCCATACTGTCCATAGCAGTTTGCGAGAACAACAATTATCAATCAGTGACCGCTTAGCCCCTTTTCCTCTTTTTCCCTTGCCGGTCGTTGCAATTCCACCTCTGGCGGGTAGATTATTGCTTCGTCCGTTTACCGGACGCCGCTGCGCCGGAGAGGTGACAGAGTGGACGATTGTGCAGCACTGGAAATGCTGTGTACCCGCAAGGTACCCAGGGTTCGAATCCCTGCCTCTCCGCCAACTTCAAGCACAAAGCCCAAAACAGTATCGTTTGCTACCGTTTTGGGCTTTTTTGTCAGCAAGTCCTGCCGACGCAGACCGGTCTGCCGTTCCATACGGCAATACAGAAAACAACGCCATCTGCCAAGCGAGTACAGGCTGTCAGTCCACTATTGCTTGTCGTTATGGAAGCGTAATTCCTTGATATACAGGGTCACTTCGTCATCATTACGGTTACAGAGACCGAAGTAGAGTTTTTCGGGCAGCAACGGCCCCGGTTGACGGGCGTGCAAATCCAGGGTGTGCGCCCGGTAGCTGTCATCAATATGCCGATAAATGAAGTTGCCTGCGCAAGGCACCCCGCCTTTGAACCAGAACTGAACATTACTGTACCCGGATTGCATCGGCGCCTGGATAGCTTTGACTTGAAAGGTCAAATAGCGACAGGCGCGTTCTTCCTCGCTAAGAGTATAGATGGGATAAAACCAACGGTCTTTGCAGTCTGGTGCAAAGACGCCGCGAAACACCAATGCCCCCTCCCCTGCATCGTAGAAGACGGTCTTGTCCTTGGTGGCGGCGTTGGGCTGCCAGCGCGCTGGATTGAGAGCCGCCGGTATTGCCTCAGGCGCCACCGTAGCTTCGGGAGCGACAAATGCAGCCGCAGCCAATATCAATTCGGGAACCTGTTTGCGTTCCAGGGGATCACCAATATTGACCGGGGGCGAGAAGAGCCACCCTTCGTGATCCTGATTGGCATCGGCGTCATTGACCAAAAAAGCGAAACGGACCCGGTCATTGGCCTGCCAGACGCCACCGCCAGGTTTAGGCAAAAGAAGCTCATACACCGTTACGCTCCCTTGACGTTCCACCGTTGAAACAAAACCCGGCGGCACCATAGCACTGTCCGCTCTGAGCCTGGCGCCCTGCGGCGTTAAGGCGGCAATATACATTTGCCCATCCAGGAAGAATTGCAGCGAGTCCTCCTGCGGCGATGGCTCCGCCGACGGATGATAGTGCAGATCGTCAGTGACTTCCGCGCGGAACCGGATGCCCTCAGGGCTCCAGCACAAAGTGGAACGGCTGGACAAGTCCTGCGGCCCCTCCCAGCGCCAGATGATGGGTGAACTGCTCTTGAAATGATCCCGGGTGGCGAGCACCAATGGCTCCAGCGTCTGGCCACAAGCCGGCAGCTGATGCCACTCAAGCTCCTTTTCCCAAACACGGATTAACTTGCCCGCGGTAAGCTCAACGGCGACCTTGCCGCTCTCGCCAGCCAACGCGGGCGCAAACTCCACCGAAATAGCACGCCCTGCCGCCACCATGAAAGGACGTTCCACACCATTGTCCCCCAACAGCCGGGCGCTGCCCCTAATCGCGGCACTGCCTTGGTTGCGGAGATGGAGCACGACGCGCTTTTCGCCCTCGCGAAACCCTGCCGTCAACTCACCGGCAAGGGACGGCAGAACCCGTCCGGCAAGCTGATCGGCTGCCGCCATTTTTCCATTGACAAGCAGCTTGGCGCTGATGACATAGCTGGTTTCATCAGGCAGGTTCCCCGGCTCCAGCAGCACCGTGATGTCGCTGCTTTCCCCTGCTCCCAGCTTGACAGGCACTGAGGCCAAGGGCTTCCAGTCACAGGGAACAGTGACGGCTAAACTCCCCGTAAGCTCCTGTGCCGATGGATTGTGTAGAACAATCGTCACAGGCTGCTTTTCGCCCAATAGGAAACCGGCGGCGGGAGGACGGAACACGAGCATCGGCCGGCCCGTCGCAACCTGAATTTCGCCATGAAGATAGATGGGCATGCTCAAGGGTACGGAACAGTATCCGCCCACGGGAGAAAACTCCTGCTTGTCCCCGAAAACACCAACGGTCGCAAGCGGCGCTGACGTCGCCAGCAGCAAAGCGCGGGGAGCATCATCTTGCCGCCATATCACACTGCGAGTTTCCCCGCTGGCGGCATGCTGCATCAATACCCCTTGGCTGCCCTCGCCCAAGGACAGTTCCTTCGCGAAACGGTAGCCGTTCAGCTGCTCTGCCATCGTCCGCAACATCCACAGATTGGACGTGGGAAGGAAGTCGTTGTCAAAAAGCCGACTATGGTCAAACTCTTCTTTCGCCGAGAGCGTCTTGGTGGGGATATAGCAAAGGAAATAGAAGTTGCGTTCCACCCCACGGGCGGCACCGGCCAGGGTATTGCGGACAAAGCTCAGCGAGCGCTCGCCGGCAAAACTCTCTTTAGCTGTATCCCAGACGGAATCCTCCGTGTTCCACACTGGCCCAGACCAATTGTGCTCCCGAAGTTTTTCCAGATTAGCCTCCCGGGCAACCGTATAGTGGTAGGTATAGATGTCGAAATACTCGCCACCGCCGTTCTGGAAGAGAGAATCCAGAAACGTGCGGACCCGCTTGGGATTAGCGGCGGTGCCGCAAGCAGCAACCAATGCCTTGGGATTGCCTCTTTTCACTGCGGGATAGAAGGCCTTGAGCATCTCCGCCACGCCTTTGCCGGTATCGTCACCGAAGATATTCTGCTTGAAATCCGGCTCGTTCCACACTTCCCACACCCGTACCGATGGGTAGCGCCGGGCCAGTTCTTCCGCGCGGTCAGCGAAGAGCTGCCAGCCATCTTTCACCTCAAAAAGACGAGAAGCCCAGCTGGGGCTGCGCTCGTAGTTGACCAGGACACGGAAGCCCAGCCGGTCCAACAGGGCAATGTTCTTATCCATGGACGCGAAGGACATTTTGCCCTCTTCGCGCTCCATGTAACCCCAGTTGACAATCGTGCGTATCCAAGGCACACCGATGTTTTTCATGACCGGCAACAACCGTTCCCCATGCCAGCGAATACCCCAGACGTAACAGCCCAACAGCGAGTGGTCAGGGTCTTGCCATGTCACGGGCGTATAATTGGCTCCGCGAATTTCCCGGGAAAAGAGCAGCTGTCCCTGGGCCAGCAGGGAATAACGCAGCTGAAAAGGTCCGTCCCAAGAAGCCGGAATGGTAATCACATGTTCGCGCTTGAGTTCCGGTGTCATCTCCACGGTGACAAGCGCCGGCGCCGCGCCATGGCCCCAGGCATCGGTAAGGCGGATCACCTCGTCCACCGGTCCCGAAAAACTGCCGTTATTCTGAAACTCCAGCTCAATCCTCTGGGGAGCCCCCGAAAACTCCAAATTGCCAAATACGGAACCCTTGACCTTGAATGTCGGCTCGGCCACGACCGGAATGCAGGCCAAGGCCCACAAAATACCACCGACTATGACATGTTTTAACATTGCTTGCTGCTTCCTTTTCCTGCCAAAAGCGCTTGTTAAACTTGACTGCCAGGCGCACATGCTGAGTGCGCCAATGATCATCGGATCGCAAAACCCGACATTAAGCCGGTATTCCTTCTCCGAATGTAGCATTCATATTACGGCCAGCTACTAAAACAGGGTAAAAAGACGAGAAACAAAAGTAACCGGTCAGCGATTGATAATTAGCCGTTTCCCGTTGTCTTGCGATGGAAACCATCTTTCCTGTCTGCTATGTAGCACGCCTTCAGCGTGCTGTTTTTTGGGGGGCTTCCCTGGGGTTGCGCCGCAGGCGCAACCAGGCT
>JAAZKQ010000696.1 GCA_012799755.1 Lentisphaerota bacterium
CTGCCTGTCCACTCTGTCCACTCTGTCCACTCTGTCCACTTTATCAATCGGCGACCGCTTACATGCGCGCCGGGACAATTTACGGTTAGCGGTTTGGAAGCCTGCAAAGGCGTTGTACAGTTACGCTTATTCAGCAATCGTCCACGGGGCCCGGACGACTGACTATCGTACTGCAAGACAAAGCGACAAGGAGACCGAACGATGAAGGTGATTGTCATTATGGCGGGCGGCACAGGCGAGCGCTTTTGGCCGCTGTCGCGCTTTACCAAACCGAAGCAATTGCTGACCTTGACCGGCAGCGGCCAGTCTCTGCTCGAAGAAGCCGTCGAGCGCAGCATGGCAATCGTCCCGCCCGCCAATATCTACATCGCCACCAGCGCGCATTTGCAGAAGGCCATTCAAGACGCCGAATTGGGCATACCCGCCGAAAACGTCATTGCCGAGCCCTGCCGGCGCAACACCGCCGGCTGTCTGATCTACGCCACGGCGACGATTCTGGCGCGCTCCAACCTCTCCCCCGAACAGCTGACCATGGGCGTCCTCACGGCCGACCAGCGCATTCCGGACACCGAGCCCTTCGTCAATACCATCGGCAGAGCCCTGGATGTCGCACAGAAAAATGACGCGCTGATCACGGTCGGCATCCAGCCGGTCCGCCCGGAAACCGGCTACGGCTACATCGAAGTGGCCGCCAATGCCAAGGCACTAGACGACGACAAGGCCTACCCGCTGTTTTCCGTCGCCAGCTTCCGGGAGAAGCCCAACGCCGACGATGCCGCCAAGTACATCGCCTCCGGGCGTTTCTACTGGAACAGCGGCATGTTCTTCTGGCGCCTGTCCACCTTCCAGAATGAGTTCGGCCACGCCAACCCCGTCATGGCCGAAACCCTGGAGGACCTCACCGATGCGCTCATGGCTAATGACCCCAACCGCGCCAACCGCATCTTCGACGCATTGCCCAATATCTCCATTGACTACGCGCTGATGGAAAAAGCGCGCAACGTCATGGTCGTACCCGGCAATTTCATCTGGGACGACGTCGGCGCCTGGGATGCCCTGGACCGCACCTTCCCGCGGGACAACAGCGGCAATGTGCGCGTGGGCGACCCGATACTGATTGATTGCCAAAACAGCATCGTCTACAACGCCCGCGGCCAGAAGCAAATCGCCGTCGGCGCCGTGGGGCTGAAGGACATGGTCGTGGTCGTTGATGGAGACGCTGTGTTGGTCATACCCAAGGACCGCGCCCAGGACGTCCGCAAGATCGTGATTTCCCTGCGGGATCACGGCGCCACGCAGTTGTAAACGCGCTGTTTTTTTCCATGTCGGCCGTTGGTCTTGCAGGTACCTCCTGCCGCAGCCGGCGCGCCGACATGCTCCAGGAAGAGTGAGCCCATGTCAGCGTCTTACCGCCCCATTATGAGCACCCTTGGCTACGTCCTGTCTCCAGACCGCCAACAGGTGCTCATGACCTATCGCATATCCCGCAAGGACGACGAGCAATTCGGCAAGTACAACGGCCTCGGCGGCCACATGGAAGCCCATGAGGACATCGCCAGCTGCATGGTGCGGGAAATCCGCGAGGAAGCCGGCATCACGGTCAGCGCCATGACCCTGCGCGGAACCGTGAATTGGACGGGCTTC